>DATIXH010000147.1:0-15983 GCA_035518775.1 Candidatus Acidiferrum sp. | reverse complement strand
CAAGTGCGTGAGCAGGAAGCCCGAGAGATAGTTTACGGCGAAGCGCAGCTCGTGGCCGTCGCGGCTGACCTCGCGGCGCATCGCATCGCGCGGGCCGAAGCCGATGCCGGCATTGTTGACGAGCAGGTGGAGCGCCTCGTGGCGTGCCGCGACCATCTCGGCCAGGCCGCGCACCTCGATCAGCGACGACAGGTCGGCCAGATGGAACTCGAGCCGGTCGCTGCCAGTGCCGGCGCGAATCTCCTCCAGCACGCGCCGGCCCTTCTCCCGGTCGCGGCCATGGAGCAGCACATGCGCGCCAGCCTGCGCCAGCTGTTGCGCGACCAGCTTGCCGACGCCGTCGGTCGAGCCCGTCACCAGGACGGTCTTGTTCGCGAGATTCATCGGCGGCACTCCTCCCTGCGCAATGTAGGGCCGCCGTGCGCGCCGGTTCAACCGGCAGGCGTGATCTTCCTGTGCATTGTGCGGGTTTTCTTCCATCGACGCCCTGCTATGCTCCCGCGACCGAGGGGCAATCAACAAGCATCCACTGGGGGAATCGTGTCGGATATCGAACTCTGCTACCTGAGTGCCGGCGAGGCGCTGAGGCGCTTCAGGGCGCGCCAACTCTCGCCGGTCGAGATGATGCGGGCCGTGATCGCGCGGGCGGAGACGGTCGAGCGGAAGATCAACGCCTTCCCGATCCGCTTCTACGAGCGGGCGCTCGAGCAGGCCAAGAAGGCCGAGGCCCGCTACATGAAGACCGACGGCCGCCCGCGCGCCCTCGAGGGCCTGCCGGTCGCGATCAAAGACGAGGCCTTCATCAAGGGCGAGCGCATGACCAACGGATCGCTCGTCTACAAGGACAATATCAGCACTGAGACCAACCCGTCGATCGACCGCGTGCTGAAGGCCGGCGCCATCATGCACGCCCGCACCGCGACGCCGGAGTTCTCGTGCGCCCCCTGGACCCATTCGAAGCTGTGGGGCGTCACGCGCACGCCCTGGAACCTGCGCTATTCCTGCGGCGGCTCCTCCGGCGGCTCCGGCGCCAGCCTGGCGGCCGGCACCTCCGTGCTCGCGAGCGGTTCGGATATCGGCGGCTCCATCCGTATTCCCGCCTCGATGTGCGGCGTGGTCGGCTATAAGCCGCCCTTCGGCCGCAATCCGGACTCGCCGCCCTTCAATCTCGACCAGTACAACCATATCGGACCGATGGCGCGGACCGTGGCCGACTGCGCGCTGCTGCAGAACGTCATGTGCGGGCCGCATCCCCAGGACATCGCGACCGTGCGCCCCAAGCTGCGCATCCCGGCGGCGCTCGGCGACATCGGGGGCTGGCGCATCGCGCTCTGCCTCAATCCGGGCGGCTACGACATCGAGCCGGACGTGACGAAGAACACGCGCGCCGCCGCCGATCTGTTCCGCGCCGCCGGCGCGACCGTCGACGAGGTCGAGCTCGACTGGAGCCGCGAGGCCGTCGCCCGCGCCGCCCATGCCCACTTCGGCACGATCTTCGCGCCCTCGGTCGCCGCCATCGCCCGCAAGCACCGCAAGCTGCTGAACGACTACGCCCTCGCCTTCGCGGAGTTGGCGAAGACGACGCAGAAGGGCGATTTCCTCGAAGGGCTGATGATCGAGACCGCCATGTACCGCTCGCTGGGCGCCCTGTTCGGCAAGTACCGCATCCTGCTGTGCCCGACCCTGCCGCTGCCGGCGACCCGGGCCGGCGAATCCTATGTGAAGCGGCAGCTGCGCATCAACGGCAAGCCGCAGGGCGGCATCGAGCGCTGGCTGATGACGATCTGCTTCAACATCCTCAGCCGCTGCCCGGTGATCAGCATGCCCTCCGGCCTGGCCGCGACCGGCGTGCCGACCGGCCTCTCCATCGTCGGCCGCAGCTACGACGACGTCAGCGTCTTCCGCGCCGCCGCCGCCTTCGAGCGCGAGCGCCCCTGGTACGCAACCCCGGACCTGAGGCCGCCGCTGTAGCGCGGCACCGCCGGACGGGTCAGGTCTTCCTATCCACAAGGAGCGCCCCAATCCCTTGCCGGTGACGAATTCTTAACGATTGCTGCCTAGCCTTCATGAATACTGATCTGCGTCCACACCGCGCCCAGCCGGTGGCCGCCACTAGCGTGCGCGGGCTCACGACGGTGACGTTGAATGGTCGACGGGTCCAGGTCCTCGGCGCAATCGGCAGCTTCGGATGGCGTCAGCGACCCAGGTCGCCGGCTGGCGCTCGGCGATTGGACGCCCACGATTCTTACGGTGGTCTGTGGAGTCGCCGTATCCATCGGCGGCTTCGCTTTCGTCCATCAATATCAGCGCAGCGCCGAGGAGCGTGCCTTCGCGGCCGAAACCGCGCGTCAGGTCGACGCCCTGGACGAGGGAATCAAGCGCTACGCCGATGCCGTGAATGCGGTCGCCACCTTCGTGACCGCGTCGGATCGCATCGATCGGTGGGAGTTTCTGCGGTTTGCAGACCTCACGCTCCATCGCTACTCCGGCTTTTCCGCCTTGGCCTGGGTGCCGCGAGTCGCCCAGCATGATCGCCAGGCCTTCGAGGCCAGCGTGCAGCGCGATGGTTTGTTTGGCCTCACCATCCAGGAAACGAGCAGCGATGGCACGCTGACGAACGCCGGCAAACGGCTTGAGTATCTGCCGATCGCCTACCTGGTTCCGTTCGAGGGCAATGAAGAGGCTCTGAGCTACGATCTGGGTTCCGAACCGCGCTACCGGCGCGCCCTCGACGCTGCCGGCGACTTCGGCCGACTGCTCGCGACCGATCCGTTGCCTCTTCCCCGTGCCCACCAGAGCGGCACGGCCGTATGGCTTGTGCTCCCCCTCTATGCCCGCAACAGCGATACCTCGGATCTTCTGGAACGGCGGCGCGCCCTAATCGGATTTGCGATCGGCGTCCTACGCATCGACGCGTTCGTTAGGGACGTGCTGGCCACGACCGAGTCTGCCGGCATGACTCTGTCCGTCTTTGATGCAACCGGAGCGACGAAGACCGATCTGTATCGTTCCGGGGGCACGCCGACGGCCGACGAACTGGCGCCGAGGCTCACGATAGCCAAGGAGCTTGGAGTCGCCGGCCGTCGTTGGTCGCTGGTTGCGACGTCGCGCGCAGACCGTGCCTGGCGGCCGGTCGATCTCCTGCCCTGGAGCGTCGCTTTGGTCGCGTCATTGCTGACCGGCTTGCTCGCCCAACACCTCACCCATTCGGTCGTACGCCGTCGCACGATCGAGCGCGTCGTGCGCCAGCGCACCGCCGAGCTGTCGGACCGCAACGCGGCGCTGCACACCGAGGTTGCCCAGCGCGAGCAGACGGAAGTGGCGCTGCGGGCCGCCAAGGAGCAGGCGGAGTCGGCCAACCGGGCGAAGTCTGAGTTCCTGGCCGCGGTCAGCCACGAGCTGCGGACGCCGCTCAACGCCATCATCGGGTTCTCCGCGCTCCTGTCGGGCGAATCGGGCTTCAAGCCGAGCGCGGAAAAGTCGCAGGGCTACGCCGCCGATATCCATCGCAGCGGCACGCACCTCCTATCGCTGATCAACGACATTCTGGATCTATCGAAGGCCGAGGTCGGCCGGGTCGATATCAACGATGCGCTCGTCAGTCTTGAGGATGTCATCTCCGGCAGCCTTGCGATCGTGCGCGCCCGCGCCGATGCGGCCGGCATCGAGTTGGTGGCCAGCGTCCCCGCCGATCTGCCCCAGCTCTATGCGGACGAGCGCAAGCTGCACCAGGTCTTGCTGAACCTGCTCTCCAACGCGATCAAGTTCACGCCCGACGGCGGCACGGTCGCGGTCGCCGCCGTCGCGAAGGACGACGGCGATCTGACGATCAGCGTGGCCGATACGGGCATCGGAATCGCCGCGGCCGACATCGAGCGCGTGTTCGAGCCCTTCGTGCAATTGGATTCATCGCTGGCGCGCAAGTACGAGGGCACCGGGCTCGGCCTGGCGCTGTCGCGGCGCTGGGTGCACCTGCATGGCGGGAGCCTGATCCTCAAGAGCGAGCTCGGGCGCGGCACGACGGCCGAGATGCGGTTTCCAAAAGAGCGCGTGCGCGTCAGGAAGGGCAAGGAGGCGAAGCAGGATGCGCGCACCGAGCGCGCCCGGCATGGCAGAGCAATTCGCGCTGGATGAATGATAGGAACGCTCGCAATGCCTACTGCTGAGAGTTTGATGGAACGTCATCGCTCGAAATCTGAAGCGCGACAAAATTGCCGGTGTCGATCTGCGGCTGCCGCTGTCGCCGCACTCCTGCTGGCCGCCGGCTGCTCTCATGTGCCGGAGAAGACCGCGGCACCCACCCAGCCCTCGGCATCGGCGGCATCTCCTGCCAAGGTTCCTCCCGCTGCCCGGCCGGCAGATCCGGAGGTGCGCGCCGCGCAGGACTACCTCTCCCGACTGGGTTACTACGGCGGGCCGGTCGACGGCATCTATGGCCCGAAGACGCGCACAGCCGTCGCGAACTACCAGACGGACAGCGGATTGCCGCCGGACGGCAAAGTGTCGCGCGACCTCATCGCACGGCTGGCGAGCGCGGCGCCGACGCCGGCGCAGCGCGACAAGGCCGACCGCGCGGCCGGTCCTCTGTATGAGCCCGGCGACGCCTACGCCTACACGGACGGCCAAGTCGAGACCGTCCTGTCGGCGAACGACGACCGCGTGGAATGGCAGGACGCCAAGGGTCAACGGTGGTCGACCGATTCCGACTTCACGGTGCCGAGCCGGCGATCCGATCCGGATGCGGACGTCGCCTCGCGGCGCGCGTTCACATGGCCGCTGCGCGTCGGCGCCACCGCCGCTTACACAGTGCGAACGACGGCCACCGGTCGGGTCGAACATTGGCAATGCATCGTAGAAGGCCGTGAGCAGATCGCGGTCGTTGCCGGCACCTTCGACAGCGACAAGATCGTATGCCGAGGCGACGGTCCCCAGGGCACGGCGGGATCGCGGACGTGGTACTACGCGCCCGCGATCGGACACTATGTCCGTTACGTCGACGAAATTCGATCGCGCGACCTGGTGGCCGTGTCTCCGGGCGAGCTGGGTTGGCCGCCTGAAGCAAGGACGGGTCTCGCCTGGGCCGTATCGCATGCCCTCGAGTCAGAGGCTGACGGGCACGCCGTGCCATGGCAGAGCAGCGCCGTGGCAGCGCGTTTCGTCATCGAGCCCGGCTCCAAGGTCGATGTCGGGCATTCGGATCAATGCCGCAGGTTCAGACAAACGAGGATTGCCGCCGACACCACGAAACGGGTCTATCCGGGTGTCGCGTGTCGCGTTCAGAACCATTGGCAGCCCATCGGATCCGCCCCGGATCCGGCCGGCTAGCATCGAGCCTCGCAGAGCGCCGATTTCCCGCTTCGCCTCCCCGCTCCGCGGAGCAGGGGTCCAGCAGCGCGAGTTGTGCGCGATCGGCCGCATGCGGCAATTGGCCGCGCGACGCACGAATTTGATTCCGGCCCAGCGCGCAGCACGGCGGGAAAATCGGTCGCAGCGGGACAGCCCGTTCGGCGCCTCAACGGTCCCAAACCGATCTTAGTCTTACAAGAACCGTTGCCGGACGCTGATCGATCCTGGCGTCGTTTCATCCGGCGTGGTCCTGGAGAAATGCCAGGGCACGCGCGGCGAAAGGTCTCGGAGGATGACTGCCGATACGTCCAAAGCTGGCAGCGAGTCACGCTCGACCGATGCGCCCACGGCGGACAGCCCTGGTTCGATCTCGGGCGATGCCAAATCAGAGCAGACGCATCCCGGTTCCGTGTCCGTGCCACCGAAGGGCAAGGTCAAGCGGCGGCGAATGCTGGTCATCGGACTGCTGGGCGCGTTGGTCCTGGCAGGCGTTATCGCGCTCGCTATGCCCTCGATCCGGCTGGCCTTCGACACCGTCTCGACCGACGATGCGTTCGTGAACGGTCACGTGACGTTCGTCGCCGCCCGCGTCCGCGGGCAAGTTTCCCGAGTTCTGGTCGATGACAACTACCGCGTGCACCAGGGAGATCTTCTGGTCGAACTGGACAAGGAGCCCTATCAGAACGCCGTCGACGTGAGCAAGGCGGCCGTCGATACCGCGAAGGCGGACCTGGGCGTGGCCATCGCCACGGTCCGCGGTCTCGAGGCCGAGGCCAGGGGCCGGCGCTGGAAGCTGCAACACGCCATCGAAGACGTCGACAATGAAGTGGCGCTGCTGCATGCCCGAATCGCTGCCGTCGACAAGAGCAAGGCTGCGCTGACGCTGGCCCAGCTCGAGTTCGACCGGGCGAGGCAGCTGGTGGCCAAGGACAACGTTTCCAAGTCGGAGTTCGACCGACGGCAAGCGCAACTGGTGACAGCGCAGGCCGGACTCACCCAGGCGCTGGCCGATGTGCATCAGATCCGTGCTGCTCTGGGGCTGCCCCCTCAACCAGAGGACGGAGATCTCGGCCAGGTGCCGTCCGATCTCGATCAAACCTTTTCCTCCGTTCGCCAAGCGCAGGCGGACCTTATCCAGAGCGCGGCGCAGCTGGGCGTCACCCACTCGTACGACCAGACGCCCAAGCAGATGATCGAAGAGTTCGAAAACCAGGACCCGCAAGGCAACATCGATCGTACGTTCGCCCGGCTGGCGGCGGAGGCGCCCGCGGTCAAGCAGGCCGAAGCCAGGCTGGAAGCCGCGAACCGGGCTCTCGCCGAGGCCGAATTGAACCTGCGCTATTGCGACGTCGTGGCCGAGATCGACGGCGTCGTCACGCGCCGAAACGTCAATCCCGGCAACAACGTCGAGGCCGGCCAGAGTCTGATGGCTATCCGCTCGCTCCGCGACGTCTGGGTCGACGCCAATTTCAAGGAGACGCAGCTGCGCGACCTGCGGATCGGCCAGCCGGCCGATCTGTACGTGGACATGTACGGCGACAGACAGGTGTTCAAGGGCCGCATCGCCGGCTTCACCATGGGAACCGGATCGACGCTGGCTCTGCTGCCGGCGCAGAACGCCACCGGCAACTTCGTCAAGGTGGTGCAGCGGCTGCCGGTTCGAATCGAAATCGAAGACTACGACGCCGACAAAGGACCGCTGTTCATCGGCACCTCGGTCGTGCCGTATGTCTACGTCAATGAGCCGCCGACCGGACCCGACGCCGGAAAGTTTCTCCAGTCCTACGTGCCGCGCTCCCCTGCCGCCTCCGGCTCGGCCGCGAGTCTGCCAGGCGCCGAGCAATGACGGACGCGGCTGTCTCGCTTCCCCGACCTCGCGTGGGGACGAATCCGTGGGCGGTGGCCGCGATCGTCGTGGTGCCGACCTTCATGGAGGTGCTCGATACCACGATCGCCGTCGTAGCGCTGCGCTATATCGCCGGCGGACTCTCCGCCACGGTCGATGACGGCGAATGGGTTCTCACCAGCTACCTTGCCGCCAACGCCATCATCCTGCCGATCACCGGCTGGCTGTCGGCGCATCTCGGTCGCCGCACCTATTTCCTGCTGTCGATCGGCGTCTTCACCCTCGCCTCGGGGCTGTGCGGAATGGCCACCAGCCTCAACCAGCTGATCTTGTTCCGCGTGATCCAGGGCCTCGCCGGCGGCGGCCTGCAGCCTTCGAGCCAGGGCGTGCTGCTGGACGCCTTTCCCCGCGAGAAGCAGGGGATAGCGATGACGTTGTTCGGCCTGGCGGCCCTGTTGGCGCCGGTCGTCGGCCCGACGCTCGGCGGGTGGATCACCGACCAGTATTCCTGGCGATGGGTGTTCCTGATCAACGTCCCGGTCGGCCTGCTGGCCCTTGCCGCCTGCTCCATCAAGCTTCGGGATCCCGACTATCTCGTCGCCGCGCGCAGGGAGCTGCGCAAACGGCCGTTCAGCTTCGACTCCATCGGCCTGTCGCTGCTGGTGATCGTCATGGTCTGCTGGGAGGTCGTGCTCAGCAAGGGACAGGAATGGGACTGGCTGGGCGATCCCTTCTGGCGCGTGCAGACGCTGCTGGCTCTCTTCGGCCTGGGACTGATCGCGTTCATCTGCTGGGAACTGCGTCATCGGAGTCCGGTCGTCAATTTCCGCCCGTTGCGGGAACGCAACTTCGCCACCTGCTGCATCATCATCTTCTTCGCTTTTGCCGTGCTGTATGGCGCCAGCACGTCGTTGCCCGGCTTGCTCCAGTCCCTGTTCGGATACGATGCCCTGAGCGCGGGAATGGTCATGTCGCCAGCCGGGCTGTTTGCCCTCCTGGCGATGCCGCCCATAGGCCTCCTGCTTGGCCGCGGGACGGATGCCCGCTGGCTGCTTGCGACCGGCCTGCTCGTGATGGCTGCCGGGAACTACTGGATGTCGCAGATGAACCTCGACATCAGCCCGGGCCAGGTCGTCTGGCCGCGCGTCTTGATCGTCCTCGGCCTGTCGATGTGCTTCGCGCCGGCGAACGTGGCGGCCTACCTGTACACGCCGTTGGAATTGCGCGGGGCGGCCGTCGGCCTGCTGAGCCTGCTGCGCAACGAGGGCGGGAGCGTCGGCACCTCGATGGCGCAGACGCTGCAGGAGCGCCGCGATCAATTCCACGTCCTGCGGCTCGGCGAGTATCTCGATCCCTTCAACGCGGCCGTGCGTTCGTTCCTCGGTCAGGCCAAAGCGCTGGTGCAGACCGGTGATCCGGCCGCAGCGCAGCAACTAGCCTGGCAGGCGCTCGAGAATCTACGCCAGCAGCAGGCGTCCGCCCTGGCTTACTTCGATTGCTTCTGGATCTTCGCCATCGTGACGCTGGTGCTCGTGTCCGTCGTCCTGCTGATGAAGCGCTCGGTGGCTGAGAAAGGCGCTCACATCAGCGCCGAGTAGGATGCGTGTGGAGGTGTGCGCCCCTGCATCGACGCGCAGCGACCGCCACTGACATCGGCTCGCAGGATTTCAGCGGAGCCTGCGGCCGCTCAACTCGGCTGCCGGACCGCGGCGTCGTAGTCGGCCATCATGTGGCGGGTGATCGGGCCGACCTGGAAGTTGTAGGGGCCGATCTCGCCCACCGGCGTCACCTCGGCGGCCGTGCCCGTGATGAAGACCTCGTCGGTCTTTGCCAGCTCGTCCGGCAGGATCGCGCGCTCGATCACCTCGATGCCGCGCTTGCGGGCGAGGTCGATGACCGTCTGGCGCGTGATGCCGTTGAGGAAGCAGTCGGGCTTCGGCGTGTGCAGCTTGCCGTTCTGGGCGAGGAAGACGTTGGCGCCGGTCGCCTCCGCGATCTGGCCGCGCCAGTCGAGCATGAGGGCGTCGGCGTAGCCCTCGTTCTCGGCCTTGTGCTTGGAGAGCGTGCAGATCATGTAGAGCCCGGCCGCCTTGCTGGAGGTCGGCGCCGTCTCCGGCGAGGGCCGCTTCCACTGCGAGAAGGTCATGCGGATGCCCTTGGTCTTGGTCTCCGGCGCGAAGTAGGCCGGCCACTCCCAGGTGGCGATCGCCAAGTGGATGGTGTTCTTTTGCGCCGACACGCCCATCATCTCGCTGCCGCGCCACGCGACCGGCCTGACGTAGCAGTTGGTGAGCTTGTTGGCCGCGATCGCCGCCTTCTTGGCGGCGTCGATCTCGGCGACGCCATAGGGGATCTTGAAGCCGAGGATTTCCGCCGACCGGTGCAGGCGCTCGCTGTGCGCCGTCGACTTGAAGATGCGGCCCTCATAGGCGCGCTCGCCCTCGAACACGCAGGAGGCATAGTGCAGGCCGTGGGTGAGGACGTGGACCTTGGCGTCGCGCCAGGGCACCAGCTTGCCGTCGAACCAGATCACGCCGTCGCGGTCGTCGAAGGGCAACACGCTCATGGGGGAGCCTTTCGGTCAGGGGTCCGTTTGCTCTTGCCATCGGTAGCCGAATCGGGAAAATATGTCAACATGGCTGACATAAAATCCCCGGCCAATCCCTTGTTCCTGCGCGAGGAGGACCTGCGCCAGGGCATCGAGCTGCTGTTCTACGCCTACCGGGACTTCACCTCCGAGGCCGACGCGATGCTGCTGCAGTACGGCTTCGGGCGCGCGCATCATCGCGTCATCTATTTCGTCGGCCGCAATCCCGGCATGCCGGTGGCGGCGCTGCTCGACATCCTCAAGATCACCAAGCAGAGCCTGTCGCGCGTGCTCGGCCAGCTCGTGCGGCAGGGCTTCATCACCCAGCGCCCGGGACCGCGCGACCGCCGCCAGCGCCTGCTCGAGCTGACGGCGCAGGGGGCCGAACTCGAGCGCCGCCTGACCGAGGCGCAGCGCGCGCTCGTCGCCCGCGCCTACCGCGCCGCCGGCGCCGACGCCGTCGACGGCTTCCGCAAGGTGCTGGGCGGCCTGATCAACGACCAGGACCGCACGAAGTTCCAGCGCCCGACGGCGAGCGCGCGGCGTTGATGGTAAGGGACCACAGATGAACACAGATGAGCACAGATGAACACGGATAAGGGCCATCGCGCGCCTTCGGCGCGCAAGATCCACATCTGTGTTCATCCGTGTCCCACTTTGTCGTGAGCGCCCAGGTGCCTGATCTTCCGCCGCTGCGGGTCGGCGATTTCGCGCCCACCGCGATCCTGCAGGATCAGCGCGGCGAGGCGATGGCGTTCCATCATCAGCACATCGCCGGCCATCCCGTCGTCGTGCTGCTGTGCCACGATGCCCAGGCGACGGAGGCGCTGGCGCGGCTGCGCGAGCTGTACGCGGAGTTCGTCGCCGCCGACGCACGCGTGCTGGCCGCGAGCCGGCTGGGCGTCGCCGACAACCGGGCGCTGGTCGAGACCCGGCACCTGCCGTTCTCCATCCTGGCCGATGCGCGCAACGAGGTGATCGGCCGCTTCGACTCCAGCGTGGCTGTGCTTGACCGCAACCAGCGCGTGGCCGGACTCTTCGGCGTTGATGCCCTCGCGTCCGCGCTCGATCTCTGCCGCCGGCTCAACGACGCCGACGAGGCGGCCGCCGCCCCGCCCCACGCCCCCGTGCTGCAGGTGCCCGGGATCTTCGAGCCGGAGCTGTGCCAGCGGCTCATCGACTACTGGGGCCAGGGCGACAAGCGCGCCAACGAGGTGACGCGCGGCACCCCCGGCCAGGCCGACTATGCCGCGCGCAGCGACGGCGTCGTGAAGCGCCGCACCGACGTGCTGATCCCCGAGGACAGCAATCCCACGAACCTCGTCATCCGCGACCGCCTGCTGGCGCGCGTCGTGCCGGAGGTGTTCAAGGCCTTCCAGTTCCGCGTGCGCTCCTACGAGATCGCGCGCATCGGCTGCTATGACGCCGGCGACGGCGGCTGGTTCCGGCCGCACCGCGACGACGCCGGCGATCCCGCCAAGCCGCGCCGCTTCGCCCTCAGCGTCAACCTCAACGACGACTTCGAGGGCGGCGGCCTGTGCTTTCCCGAATACGGCCGCCGCTTCTACCGGCCTGCCGCCGGCGGCGGCGTCGCCTTTTCCTGCAACCTGCTGCACGAGGCGCAGCCGGTGACGCGCGGCCGCCGCTTCGGCCTGTTCACCTTCCTGCGCTAGGGGGCTGCCCCATCGCGCTGCTCGGGCCACTTGGGCAAAGCCTCCGTGCGAACTGCGTGGCATCGCCGACATAAGAATATCACATTGGAAGAAACGGCCTGTTTTCCGTGCGTTTCTCATCCTGAGCGCCGCGGCGCTTGTGCCATTTCCCGGGCCGCCTCTTCCACTCATCCGTCGGTGCCCTCACATGAGAGCGACAAACGGAGATTCGTTCGCAGCCCTGCGACGAAGGAGGTATGCAATGGTGAAACAGCTTCTTCTCACGACGGCGCTCGCCGCCTTCATGGCCACGCCGGTGCTGGCACAGGACAGCAATAGCACGCAGCCCGCCGGCCAGACGCCGACCATGCAGACGACGCCGCCTACGACCGAGAATCAGAGCGCGCCGGCTACGCCGCCGGCACCGACGGCGCAGGATCAGGCCGCCCCAGCGGCGCAGCCTGCAACGACGGCCGAGCAGCAGGTGACGCCGCCGCCCGCCGACGCCATCATTCCGGCCGAGCAGGCGACGGACATGCGCGCCGACAAGCTGATCGGCACCTCGGTCTACAACGCCGAGGGCCAGAAAGTCGGCTCGGTGCACGACATCGTGTTCGACAAGGACGGCAAGATCGTCGGCGTCGTGCTGAAGGTCGGCGGCCTTCTCGGCATCGGCGGCAAGTCCGTCGGCATCAAATGGGACGAGGTCCAGGTGGCGCCGCAGGAAGACATGGTCAAGGTGAACTACACCGCCGACCAGCTGAAGGTCGCGCCTGACTTCAAGACAAAGGACACGATCGCAGCCGAGCAGCAGCAGACGACGGCGCCCGCGGCCCCGTCGCCGACATCTACACAGTAGCGTCTCCCCGGCACCCGCCCGCAAAGGGCGGGTGCCGCGCTTGCGGCGCCGCAAGGGCCCGCCGAGAAGGCCACTTTGGCCCCATATTTTAGCGACTGCGCTCTTTCCCTCACTCGGTTTCCATTTCTCCCGTACCTCCCGCGCGGTAACCGTTGGAATTCGTGACGGCGGTCACAGCAGGCGCACGACGCCGCGCGCGATTGTCGCGGACCGGCCGCCGGCATCGGCGATCCCATCGTGCCCGCGCGCCGGTTCAGACATGGAGACAGCTATGGACGAACTTCCTGCCTTGGAACAACCGGGTGGCGTAGACCAGCAGCGTGGCCTGGGTTGGCTTCCGGACGTGCCGAAGCCGAACGACTACTCCCCGACGCACGACGCCGTGGCCCCGCTGCTCAGCAAGACGGCGGCCGCCCCGTTCGTATCGGCCCTCAAGACCGCCGGCGCGCGCGACCTCATCGCGGCGCCGGCCGCGCTGCCGGCCAAGGTCGACCTGCGGCCGTGGTTCTCGCCGATCGAGGACCAGGGCCAGCTCGGCTCCTGCACGGCGAACGCCGCGGCCGGACTGCTCGAATATTTCGAGCGCCGCGCCGGCGGCAGCTACGTCGACGCCTCCCGCCTGTTCCTCTACAAGGCGGAGCGCGACCTGCTCGGCTGGACCGGCGACACCGGCGCCTATCTGCGCACCGCCATGGAGGCGCTCGTGCTGTTCGGCGCCGTGCCCGAGCGCTACTGGCCCTATGACGGACGTCCGCCGGCCTCCAACACCCGCTACGACGTCGAGCCGCCCGCCTTCTGCTACGCGTTCGGCGCGAACTACAAGGCCATCAAGTATTTCCGGCTCGATCCCGCGGGCGCGTCGACGGCCCAGGCGCTCGCCAACATCAAGGTGTTCCTGGCCGCCGGCTTCCCCAGCATGTTCGGTTTCCCGGTCTACAGCGACTACGACCACCCGCTGCCCGGCGGGCTGATCGCCTATCCCGGCCCGAGCAGCCACTACCGCGGCGGCCACGCCAACATCGCCGCCGGCTACGACGACAACCTCATGATCGGCGCCGACAAGGGCGCCCTGCTCGTCCGCAACTCCTGGGGCCCCGGCTGGGCCAACGCCGGCTACGGCTGGCTGTCCTACAAGTACGTGACGCAGGGCCTGGCCGACGACTGGTGGAGCATGGTGTCCGCCAACTGGGTCGAGACGGGCCAGTTCAACCCCTGAGATCCAAGGTCGCAACGCCGGCCCGCGCGAGGACGATAACAGGGCCAGAGTGAACTTCGGGGCGGCGGCAAGCCGCCCCTTTCGTTTCGGTGGTGTCCTTCGACCAGTGCTTGACAGGCCGACGGACGCGCCGCGACAATCCCGAACCTGACAGACTCGTTCAACGATCGGGGGAGAGCCATGGGTGCGAGAACAACCTTGTCCGCCGCCGCGCTTGCCGCGTTGCTGACGTCTGCATTCCTGACCGGCGGCGTCGCCGCCGACGAGGCCATCACGCTGGTCGAGCGCGCGACCAGCGACACCGTCACCGACCTCGGCGCCAAGGGCGACAGCGTCGGCGACATCCTGACCTTCGCCAACGAGGTCTACGACAAGGGCAACGCCAAGAAGGCCGGCTCCGACAACGGCTGGTGCGCGCGCACCGTCGTGGGCAAGGCGTGGGAATGCATCTGGACGACGACGCTCGCCGACGGCCAGATCACGGTCGAGGGGCCGTTCTACGACACCGCCGATTCCGAGCTGGCGATCACCGGCGGCACCGGCGAGTATGCCGAGGCCAGCGGCTCGCTGGCGCTGCACGCCCGCAACGACAAGGGCACGGAGTACGACTTCGTCTTCAAGCTGAAGTAGGAGTGCAGCCGCCGCCTCACTTCGTCAGCGTGATCTTCACGCTACGGTCCTGCTGGTTGTCCTCGAAGACCTTGAGCCAGTCGCCGTAGGTCTCGCCCTTGCCGACCACGCTGATGGTCTTGGCCGCCACCCCCTCCTTTTCGAGCGCGGCGGCCACGGCCTCGGCGCGCTTCACCGAGAGCGTGAAGTTGGAGCGCTCGTTGCCCTGCTTGTCGGCGCTGCCCAGCAGGCAGACGCTGCGGATATAGAGCGCCTTGGCGCGCTCCGCGACCTCCTTGATCGTCTTCTTCGCCTCGGCATCGAGCTTGGTGCTGCCGACGGCGAAGTACACATAGGAAGGCCCGGGCACGCCCAGCGATTGCGCGCGGCACTCGCCGACCGCCCAAGCACTCCCGCCGCCGAGCGGCAGCAGGACTGCCGCCGCCGCGGCCACGACCATGAGACGCAGACCCTTCATGAGCGCTCTCCCCCGTCGGTTCTGCCGGAGCGCCAACAGTACGCCCGGCCGGGCGCAGGGGCAATCGGCGCGCTGGAGCGCACCGCCGTCCGCGTTATAATTGCCGGACATGAGCGACGAGACCACCGTAGAGCCGGCCCACATACTCGTCGTCGACGACGACAAGCGCCTGCGCGAGCTGCTGCGCAAATACCTAACCGAGCAGGGCTTCCGCGTGACGGTCGCGACCGACGCCGCCGACGCCCGCCGGAAGCTCGAGGGCTTCGCCTTCGATCTCCTGGTGCTCGACATCATGATGCCCGGCGAGAGCGGCCTCGAGTTGACGCGCGCGCTGCGCCAGAGGAACGGTGTGCCGATCCTGCTGCTGACCGCCATGGGCGAGCCGGAGGACCGGATCGCCGGCCTGGAGACCGGCGCCGACGACTATCTGGCCAAGCCGTTCGAGCCGCGCGAACTCGTGCTGCGCATCCGTACCATCCTGCGGCGGGTGCCGCCGGAAACGCCGGCGACCCGCCACGAGCTGCGTTTCGGCGCCTTCAGCTTCGATCTCGAGCGTCGCACGTTGCGCCGCGGCGGTCAGGAGATCCGCCTCACCGGCGGCGAGGCCGCCCTGCTGGCCGCGTTGGCCGCCGCCCCCGGCCAGCCGCTGTCGCGCGAGGCCCTCGGCCAGCAATCCGATCCCGCCGGCGGCAGCCGCATGGTCGACGTCCAGATGACGCGCCTGCGCCGCAAGCTCGAAACCGACCCGCGCTTCCCCCGCTACCTCCAGACCGTCCGCGGCCGCGGCTACATGCTGCAGCCGGACTAGCGATAGGGTAAACCGCAGAGGCACAGAGAAGGGAAAGAACGCGGGTGGCTGATCCGTGTTGTCATGCCGGCGAAGGCTGGCATCCATCACATTTGAGATTGTCACCCCCGCGAAGGCGGGGGTCCAGGGTAAGCGACGAGTTCTGCGGCCCTGGATTCCCGCTTGCCCGGGAATGACAGGTGAGTGTGTCTGAAGCTACGAGGCGCTGCTCGGGGACCGATCTGATCGCACACTTCATTCTTTGCGCCTCTGCGGTGAATCTTCTTCGTTGCACGGAAACAGGTTTCGCCACCATGGCCCTCGCCCTCGCCAATGAAACGCCGACGATCTGGCTGCGGCGCCTCCTGCCGCGCTCGCTGCTGGGACGCTCGGTCATGATCATCGTCACGCCGCTGCTGCTGCTGCAGGTCGTCACCACCTCGGTGTTCTACGAGACCCATTGGGATATCGTGACCAAGCGGCTCGCCCGCGGCGTCGCCGGCGACATCGCCACCGTTATCGCCCTCATGCCGGCCGACGACGCCGCGCTCGATCCGGCCGCCGCGGCCGCGCGCGACCGTCTGTTCGGCATCGCCCGCACCG
>DATIXH010000146.1:0-4431 GCA_035518775.1 Candidatus Acidiferrum sp. | reverse complement strand
CGCAGGGCTGGTCGAGGAGCGCGAAGCTCGCGACCGTCGTCTTGCCCACGCGCATCGGTCCGGTGTCCAGCACCAGGCGGCGCGCGATCACGCCGCCCTTGTCGAAGATGTAGAGGTCGAAGCGCACCTGATCGAGCGTGTCGCTCAGGCGGTTGGTGAGCAGCAGCGAGGCCACGCACTGGCCGCCCGCGTCCTCCAGCTTGTTCAGCTCGATATCGAGCGTCTGCGCTGCCGCCGCGCCCGCGCCGCCCCACCACGCCGCCAAGCCGGCGGCGAGCAGCGCCGCCGCCCGCACATGCTTCCCGACCTGCATCGGTCCGACCCCCGAATCACAACCCCCGCCCCCTTATAGACCACTGACACACAACGTTCAAAAAACCGTCGAGGAGCGGTTGATCTCGTCCCGCGACGGTCCGAAACGGACCGAAAGTGGTTATGGTCAAGATATTGAAATGAAACGACTATTTTTTGATCCACAGGGTCGTTTTGCAGATTCTTATAGTTCCGGCTTTTCGGGCCGGTCAGAACCCCCGCAGCGGCATGTTCGCCGCCCGCTGCAGCCAGTTGTCGGGCAGGTAGCGGCAGCGCCCGTCGATCAGGTGCAGCGTATAGGCGTGCCGCGACTTGGCCGAGCGGTTGGGGCCGCTGAGATGCGGCAGCTGGCCGTGCAGCACGATCAGGGTGCCGCGCCGCGCCTCCAGCGGCACCGCCCCGTCGGCCGTCAGCGGCTTCGGGTCGTAGACCTCGTAGCCGAGGCTGCCGTCGGGCTTGCGCAGGAAGCGCGAGCGCAGCGCCTCGCGGTGCCGGCCCGCCAGCGCCCACATGCAGCCGTTCTCGCGCGTGGCGTCCTCCAGCGCAAACCACAGGCCCGTGCAGCTCATGGGCTCGGTGTAGAGGTAGGTCGAGTCGGTGTGGCAGACGACCTCGCCGCCGATCCCCGGCTGCTTGAAGATGTACATGGACTGCAGCAGCAGCGGCTCGTGCAGCCCGAGGTCGCCGGCCAGGCGGCCCAGCCGCGGATCGCGCGAGAAGGTCGAGAAATCCGGATCGAGGTCGTGCAGGGCATGGCCGATCTTGTTGAGCGCCAGCTCCTGCGGCCGCGTCAGCTTGCCGGCGGCGTCGAAGGCGCCGTCCTCGAAGAAGTAGCGGATCTTGTCGCCGGAGTTGATGAAGTACTGTTCGGCGGCGTGCTGCACCGTCGTGGTCGAGAAGATGGTGGCGACGCCGCTGAGGTCGGCGGCCGCGGCCATGCGCTGCGCCCGGGTCATCAGCCGCTGGCACGCCTCCGCCTCGACGAAGTCCTCGAGCACGAGGAAGCCGTCGCGCGCATAGGCGCTCTTCATGGGCCAGGTCAGATGGCCGTCGCCGGGAGCGGGAAAGCGGGGCGGGCTCGTCATCGCGGACTGCGCCATTGCATTGCCCTCCGGTTCCTGGTCAGGCTCTCACATGTCGGAGCGAGATTCAAACCCGCGCCGCCGTTTCGGAGACCCGCTTGCCCGGCCGCCGACTCCGCCTCGTCATCGCCGTCTCGGTCGCCGCCGGCCTGGTCGCCGCCGGCGCCGCCGCCTGGCTGGCGCAACGCAAGCATGTGCCGCCGATCTCGGCCGACGATCCGCAGCAGGTCGCGCGCGGCGCCGCGGTCTACGCCGCGCGCTGCGCACAGTGCCACGGCGCCAATCTCGAGGGCCAGCCGAACTGGCAGCGGCCGCAGGCCAACGGCCGCCTGCCGGCGCCGCCGCACGATGCCAGCGGCCACACTTGGCACCATCCGGACGAGCTCCTCTTCGGCATGGTGAAGAACGGCCTGTCCGCCTACGCACCCGCCGGCTATCAGACCGACATGCCGGCCTTCGCCGGCGTGCTCACGGACGACGAGATCGCCGCGACGCTGGCTTTCATTCAGAGCCGCTGGCCGCCGCCCGTCCGCGCCCAGCACGACCGCATCAATGCGCAGTGGGAGAGGCAGGGGGTCACGCCCTGACCGTCGCGCGGCGCGTGGACAAGGCAGGAGGAGTGGTGTCAACTGCCGCCGTCTCGTTCGCGCGACTGTCATGGACATCTATCGCTTCGCACCGGGCCGGACGCCGCTGCTCGTGAGCATGCCCCACGTCGGGACCCACATCCCTGACGCCTTGGCGGCGCGCATGACCGAGAGCGCCCGCGGCCTCCCCGATACCGACTGGCATGTCGACCGGCTTTACGACTTTCTCGGCGCTCTCGGCGCGGCCACGATCCAGGCCACCCATTCGCGCTACGTGATCGACCTCAACCGCCCGCCCGACAGCGCGCCGCTCTATCCCGGCGCCGCCAACACCGGCCTGTGCCCGACCGAGCAGTTCGACGGCCAGCCCGTCTACAAGGCGGGCGAGGCGCCCGGCGACGCCGAGGTGCAGGAGCGTTTGGCGCGCTGCTGGCGGCCTTACCATGATCGTCTGACCGGCGAACTGCAGGCGCTGCGCGCGCGCCACGGCATCGCGCTGTTGTTCGAGGCCCACACCATCCGCTCGCGCGTGCCGCGCCTGTTCGAGGGACGGCTGCCCGACATCAATCTCGGCACCAACGACGGCCAGTCCTGCGCCTCCGACCTGGCGGCGCTGCTGATCGAGACCGCCGCCGAGGCCGAGGGCTATTCGAGCGTCCTCAACGGCCGCTTCAAGGGCGGCTACACCACGCGCCATTACGGCCGTCCGGCCGACGGCATGCATGCCGTGCAGCTCGAGCTCGCGCAGCTGACCTATATGGACGAGGATCCGCCCTACGCCTTCCGCGACGACCTGGCTGCCGCGATCCGTCCCGCCCTGCAGTCCGTCCTGCAGGCCATGATCGGCTGGGCGAGCCATCGCTGAGTCAGGCGGCGCCAGCGTTCGGCGGCAGATAGTCCGTCCGGGTCTCGCCCGCCAACTTCATCGCCTTCAGCGCCTCCTTGGGGCTGATCAGCACCGTCGTCTTGAGCTGGCTGACCGCGCCGGACCTCAGCACCGTCAGGAGGCAGGCCGTCGCGGCCGTGTTGTCGGGAAACTCGGCGATGGCGACGCCGTCGTACTCCCCGAACGACAGGAAGAACTGGTGCAGCGCGCCGCCATAGTCCTTGAACAGCTTGCTCAGGATCTCGTACCGGTCATGCGGCTGCCTCACCAGCGCTGCGACCTGCTGGTCCTTGTAGCTCCACTGGATCATGTAGAACGCCATGCCATCCTCCCGATCCTCGTTGTGTGTTCCGCCGGAACGGCCATCATATCCGAAGGCCGGATTCAGGGCAGCCGGCGGTGATGCGTGTAGACCATGATCTGGTTCACGGTCTCGCCGTCGGCCGAGAGCGGCAGGAAGATCGCCTGCTCGTCGAGCAGCCGGCCGCCGGGCGCGGTGAAATGATAGTCGTCGAACACGGGCCTGCGCTCGCGACACACCCGGTCGTAGTTGCTCAGCACATTCTCGCGCGAGCTGCCGTGAAACTTCTCGCCGACGGGATGTCCGGTCGGGTCCTGGCCGCGGGCCTCCACCTCGCGCGTCCCGACGAGACGATAGACATAGCGCCGCTCGTCGGCGACCACGTCGACGAGCATGATGCCCGGCAGATGCGCCACGAACTCCGTCGGGTCGATGTCAGGCCGCGCCGGCATGCGGCGGTCGCCGCGCTTGCCGTCCCAATACTCGTAGAGCGCGCGGACCGCGGCATGACAGCGATCGAGATATTCCGCCGGGTCGGAGGTTGCCACGGGCGCTATGCCGGCCGCATGGCGGTGCGGGCGTCCTCTGCTACCGGCCCAGATCCGCCATGCGGAGGGGCAGGCCCGCCTGCACGACCACGCGGCACGGATTGAAGCCGATGCGATAGGCGAGCTCTGCCGGCCGCTCGATGTCCCAGGCGCAGAAGTCGGCCGTCTTGCCGATCTCGAGCGTGCCATGGGTGGAGGAGAGGCCCAGGGCGGTGGCGGCATGGCGCGTGAAGCCGGCGAGCGCCTCTTCGGGCGTCAGGCGGAACAGCGTGCAGGCCATGTTGAGCATGAGCAGCGGCGAGGTCACCGGCGAGCTGCCGGGGTTGTTGTCGGTGGCGAGGGCGATCGGCACGCCCGCCGCGCGCAGCTGCGCGATCGGCGGCAGCTGCTTTTCGCGCAGGAAGTAGAAGGCGCCGGGCAGCAGCACCGCCACCGTGCCTGCTTTGGCCATCGCGGCCACGCCCGCCTCCGAGGTGTATTCGAGGTGGTCGGCCGAGAGCGCGTGGAAGCGTGCGGCCAGCGCGGCGCCGCCGAGGTCCGACAGCTGGTCGGCATGCAGCTTCACCGGCAGGCCGGCCTTCACCGCGGCCGCGAACAGCCGCTCGGTCTGCTCCGGCGTGAACGCGATCTTCTCGCAGAAGGCATCGACGGCGTCGGCGAGATTGGCGGCCGCCACCGCCGGCAGCATCTCCGCGATGACCAGCGCGATGTAGTC
>DATIXH010000145.1:0-23711 GCA_035518775.1 Candidatus Acidiferrum sp. | reverse complement strand
CGGTCGAAATAGGCGTCGAGCAGCTCCAGCACGCGCTCGACCGGCAGCCGGTTGGACAGCTCGGTGAAGCCGCGCAGGTCGCACAGCAGCAGCGCCGCTTCCAGCGTCTCCACCTGCCCGCGCCGCACGCGCCCGGCCAGGATGCGCCGCGCCGTCGTCGATCCGGTGTAGGTGTCGAGCAGCGTCAGTTCGATCTGCCGCAGCGTGCGCAGCTCGCAGGCGTTGCGCAGCGCCGGCACGATCCGCATCAGCAGCGCGCGCTCCGCCGCCGCGAAGCCGCCGGGCCGCGCCGTGCAGAACGACACCGCGCTGACCGGACCGTCCGCATTGCAGAGCGGCACGATGATCAGCTCGACCAGCGAACGGTTCTGGAAGACGTCGAGCTGCGTCCACGCCGGCCCGTTCGGCTCGTCGAGGCGCACGGCCAGCGGTTCGCGGCTCTCGAGCACGCGCCGCAGCGGACTTCCGATGAACAGCGAGGTGCCCTCGACGCCATGCTCGCGGTCGCGGATCTCCACCGGCTCGTTCGGCGCCCACGCCACCGTGCGGGCGAAGAGCTCCGGATGCAGCGTACGCAGATGCAGCGTCAGCCGGTCGATCGGCAGGCCGGCCGCGCGGAGCCGCCGAGCCAGCCCGGCGATCAGCCCGGGATCATCGAGCTCGTGGCATTCGTCCCCCGCCAGCCACTCGATGACCTCGGGAATGGCGGACCGTCCGCAGGGCGGGTCGCCGACGGCCGCTGCGGGCCGCCGCCGATCCCCATGGTTACCGGCCCACGCATTCATTGGTCGAACGTGGTCAGCTTCGCGCCGTCGTCGGCGATGAAGATGGCGAGCAGGCTGGCGGGCTCGCTGGCGCTGGCGTTCTCGCTGACGAGATGCTCGCTGCCCGGCGGCTCGAAGAAGCTCTCGCCCGCCTTGTAGACCTTGGCAGGCCCGGTCGCCGAGTTCTCCGAGCGGATCTCCCCCGACAGCACATAGGCGAGCACGCTGCCGGCGTGGTGATGCGCGCCCGACTTGCCGCCCGGCGCGTAGCTGACGACGATCGCCGAGATGGTCTTGCCGGGCACGTTCGGCAGCTTCTCCGCCGCCACCGGCCTGATCTGCGCGCCCGCCTCGTCGCCGGCCGCCCGCACCATCGGTCCGGCCAGCAGGGCGCCGGTCGCCAGCATGGCGGCGCAAGCCAAAACAAATCGGAACGAACGAGCCATTGCGTCCTCCTTCGCGTCTATGTCACGCCGCCGCGTGGGCGGCCGGCTTCACGGGGTGAACGGAGCGGAAGCTGATTGCGATCCGGTTCCAGGCATTGATCGTCGCCACCAGCACGGTCAGCTTCACCAGCTCGGCCTCGCCGAACTGCTTGCGAGCTTCCTCGTAGACCGCATCCGGCACGTGCGTCTCCGACACCAAGGTCACCGCCTCGGTCCAGGCCAGCGCCGCCCGCTCGCGCTCGGTGTAAAGCGGCGACTCCCGCCAGGCGTCGAGCAGATAGAGCCGCTCTTCGCTTTCGCCGTGGCCGCGGGCCTCGCGCGTATGCATATGGATGCAGTAGGCGCAGCCGTTGATCTGCGAGGCCCGCGTCTTCACGAGATCGATCAGCGATGGCTCCAGGCCGCTGCTCTGCACGTAATTTTCGAGCGTCATCAGGGCCTTCATGGCATTGGGAGCGGCCTGGTAGGCGTTCAGTCTGGCTTTCATGTCGCGGTGCTCCACTGTCGGCGGGTCGGTTCGTTCCCCTAAGGTATGGCTGCAGCCTCGAGGTGATAATCCCCGAAAGACCGGAAGAACTATCCCGCCGAGCAGAACAATCGATTGGACGATTCGCGCAGGTCCGCAGCTATTTCGAGATGGGCACCAACCTCACGCCCAACCACGGCCACGCCGCCATGATGGGCGTGTTCGGCATGCTGGGCGTCGCGCTCATGGTCTTCGTCCTGCGCGAGACCATCGACGAGGCCACCTGGGCGAGGCTGCAGAAATACGTCCGCTGCGGCTTCTTCAGCCTCAACATCGGCCTTGCCATGATGGTGGTCCTGAGCCTCTTCCCCTCCGGCGTGCTGCAGGTATGGGACGTGCTGGAGAACGGGTATTGGCATGCGCGCAGCCTCGCCTATACGGCGGGCGCCTGGCCGCGGTTCTTCGAGTGGCTGCGGCTCCCCGGCGATCTCGTCTTCATCCTGCTCGGCGCCCTGCCGATTCTGATCGCCGTCGGCCTCGGCTACCGGTCGCTCTGGTCGGCGCGCCGTTCCGTCGGCGCCAGCCAGTCCTCACCGGCAGAATGAGGAGAATGGACCAGATTAGGGGAGCTTGATCAGCAGCCACGATGTGATAATCGGTCAGCACATCGCGAGGATTATGCCGCCAAGGCGGACAATCCGGAGGTCTTGTGGACCGGCTGACCAGCCTGACAGTCTTCGCGCGGGTGGTGGACAGCGGCGGCTTCTCGGCCGCAGCGCGGCGCCTGAACATGTCCACGACCATGGTGAGCAATCATGTCCAGGCCCTGGAGGATCGCCTCGGCGCCCGCTTGCTGAACCGCACCACCCGGAAGATGAGCCTGACTGAGGTCGGCAAGACCTACTACGAGCGCTGCACCCAGATCCTGGCCGACCTGGAGCAGGCCGACGAGATCGCCGGCGCCCTGCAATCCGCCCCGCGCGGCACGCTGCGCCTCTACACCTCGGTGCATATCGTGCGCTTCCTGGCGCCGGTCGTGGCGGAGTTCCTGTCGCTCTATCCCGACGCGTCGGTCCAGCTGATGATGGGCGAGCGCATGGTCGACATGGTCGAGGAGGGCTACGACCTCGCGATCCGCTCCACGCCGGTCCCGGACTCGAGCCTGATCGTGCGCCAGCTCACGAAATGGCGGCACGTCCTCTGCTGCTCCCCCTCCTACCTCGAGGCGCACGACTCGCCCCGCCGCCTCGCCGATTTGGCGAATCACAATTGCCTGCGCTACGCCTTCTATCCCTTCGGCGACGAGTGGCGCTTCATCGGCCCGGACCAGAAGCCCGCCGCGGTCCGGGTCTCCGGCAACCTCCTGACGAGCAGCGGCGAGACCCTGCGGACGGCTGCCCTGCGCGGCCTCGGCATCTTCCTGGCCCCGGGCTTCCTCAGCGCCGACGATTTCGAAGCCGGCCGCCTGGTTCCGCTGCTGCCGGACTATCGGCCGGTCGAGCTCGCCATCAACGCCCTCTACCCCCACCGCCACCTCGTGTCGGCGAAGGTCCGCGCCTTCCTCGAACTGCTGTCCGCCCGCATTCTCGACCACCGCCGCTGGTTCAACCCGACCGTGCCCGCCCCCGCGGAGGCGGCGGGAGACTGAGGCGAGAACCGAACGATCTTGCGATCCGACCAACTATGTTGCTATAATGTTCCAATCTGATTTGATTGCCCAGCTTGGCATGCCAAATCGGTTGGTCTTTGACATCGTGTATCGGAGGGAAAATGGAGCGGCGACCCCCGGCCCACCGCTGGGCATGGGATCCATTGCTCGACTTTGCGGTCAGATCCGCTCCACCCTAGCGTTCCCCCCAAAGCGGGAGGAAGATCGTGGACGGGTGAACAGTCCCTCCCCCGGGGGAGTGTAGGTAATGGGCGTGGTATACGAAACTGCCGCTGGGCATGGGGTCCTCCGCTCAAAATCGGACTTTTAGGGGCGAACCCATGTGGTCGCCCCGAGCCGCGACTGGTCGCTGCCTGTCGGAGCGGCTAGAGAACGACGATCGCCCCGCTGGGCATGGGGTCCTTCGCTCGATTCGGGGGAACGGCGGCCGGTCGGCCGCCGGGGGTTAGTGCTTGCGCATCCACTCGGCGCGGGCGGCGGCCAGCATCTCGTCGGCCTCGTTCTTCAGGCGCTGCTCGATCTCCCGCAGCTCCGCCGCATGCTCGTCGTTCAGCTTGGTCACGATGTCGATCAGCCGGGTGCGCACGCTGCCCTGCCAGTCGGCCCGCTCGTCATGGATCTTCTGGAGGTCGTTGGTGGCCTGCTTGAGCTTGCCCTCAAGGTCCTGGACCTTGCCGGTCAGCTGGCCGCGCTCGGCGTCCCACTCCTTGCGGGCGGTGGCGAGGCGGCCGGCCACCTCGGCCTCCCATTCCTTGCGCGCGGCCGCCTGCTTCTGCGCCGCCTCGCCTTCCCACAGCTTGCGGGCCAGGGCGACGCGCTGCTCCACCTGCAGGCTGGCCTCGGAGGTGGCGCCGTCGTTATAGGCGAGCTCGCCCCGCAGCAACGCATTCAGGTGCTCGCTGGAGCGCTGGGCGGCGAAGGCGGCGCGGCCGTCGCCGAAATCGAGGGCCTTCTTCGCAGGTTTGGTCGAGAGCAGGCCGCGGCCCTTGCTGACCTGGGAGCGCAGCCGCACGATCGAGTCGGGCGCGCTGTCCTTCTCCTCCGGCTCGAGGCCGCTGAAGGCCGACATAGCGCCTTCGGCCGTGAGCAGGAGGGCGAAGTTCGAAATCGTCTCGGCCGTGCCGCCCTCGGGATCGCGGCGGATGAGATTGACGGATAGCGGCGATTGGCCGCGGAAGCCGGCGGGCGCGATGACCTTCAGATTGTCGAGTTCCGCGATCGTCAGCGACCACACATTGTTGTCATCGCTCTTCCCGGCCGAGAGCTGTGCGCCCTCGGGCACGCCTTCCAGCCGGATCGTGGTGTGCTGATCCGGACGCAGATGGGCCAGGGCCGGCTTGAGATCGAGCGGAATCGTCAGCCGACCGGCCGCTGCGGCCCCCGAACTCGTTCTTGCCGATGATGCGCTGCTCACGTTGGACGCTCAGCTCCTGCCCCGTCGCGGATTCGAACGCTCGCGATGCGCGCCCATGGAAGCACGCTGTATCTAAATATTCCTTAAATGCAGCGATTCATGATCGCTCGCATTCACTGCGCATTAGGGTTAATCACACGCGCTCGATGATAGCGGCCAGCCCCTGTCCGACGCCGATGCAGAGGCTTACGAGAGCATGGCGACCGCCCGTCCGCTGCAGCTGCCGCACGGCGGTGAGCGCGAGCCGCGCGCCCGAGGCGCCCAGCGGATGACCGATGGCGATGGCGCCGCCGTTGGGGTTCACGCGGCGGTCGTCGAACGGCAGGCCGAGCAGCTTCAGGCAGCCGAGTACCTGCGCGGCGAAGGCCTCGTTGATCTCGATGACGTCCATGTCCTTCAAGCTCAGCCCGGCGCGCGCCAGCGCCTTCTGCGATGCGGGCACAGGCCCCAGCCCCATCACCCGCGGCGGGACGCCCGCCACCGCCGCAGCCCGCAGCCGCGCCAGTGGCTTGAGGCCGACCCGCTCGCCGGCCGCGCGGCTCCCGACGAGCAACGCCGCGGCGCCGTCATTGATGCCGGACGAGTTGCCGGCCGTGACGATGCCGTCGGCGCCGAGCGCGCGCAGCTTGGCCAGGGCCGCAGCGCTCGTATCCGGCCGGGGATGCTCGTCGGTGGCGACGGTGGTCAGGCCCGACCGCCCGGCGATCGCGACCTCGACGATCTCGTCCTCGAAGAAGCCGTCGGCCAGCGCCGCCGCATAGCGCCGCTGCGAGCGCAGCGCGAACTGGTCGCTCTCCTCGCGGCTGATGCCATGCTCGCGCGCCACGTTCGCGGCCGTCTCGGCCATGGTGTCGCCGCCGAACTTGGCGACGAAGGCGGGGTTCGGGAAGCGGGCGCCGAGCGTCGAGTCGAACATCTTCTGCTCGCGCGCGAAGGGGCTGTCGGCCTTGGCCAGCACCAGCGGCGCCCGGCTCATGCTCTCGACGCCGCCGGCGACCATGAGATCGCCCTGGCCGAGGGCCACTGCGCGCCCGGCATCGAGCACCGCCGCCAGCCCGCTCGAGCAGAGACGGTTGACGGTGAGGCCGCCGACCTCAACCGGCAGGCCCGCCAGCAGCGCGGCGTGGCGCGCCACGTTGCGGCTGTCCTCGCCTGCCTGGTTGGCGCAGCCGGCCACCACATCTTCCACCGTCTCGGGCGCCAGCTTGGTCCGCTGCAGCAGACCCGCAATGGCGCGGGCGAGCAGATCGTCTGGTCTTACGGAGGACAGCGCGCCGGCGAACCGCCCGAACGGAGTGCGCACGCCGGCATAGATATAGGAGTCCATGATCACGCCTCTTCGACTAGCTGCCGGCAAAGTGGCACGCCACGGCCTGTTCGTCACCACAGGTCGAGAGCACCGGCTCGGTCGCCGCGCAGACCTCCTGCGCCCGGAAGCAGCGGGTGCGGAAGCGGCAGCCGGAGGGCGGCGAAGCCGGATTCGGCACGTCGCCCTCGAGCACGATGCGGCGGCGGGCGCGCTCGCGGCGCGGATCGGGGATCGGCACGGCCGACAGCAGGGCCTGCGTATAGGGATGCTGCGGCCGGTTGAACAGGGCGTCGCGCGGCGCTGTCTCCACGATCTTGCCGAGATACATCACGGCGACGCGGTCGCAGATGTGCCGCACCACCGACAGATCGTGCGCGATGAACAGGTATGAGAGCCCGAACATCTCCTGCAGTTCCCTCAGCAGGTTCAGGATGCCGGCCTGGATGCTGACGTCGAGCGCCGAGACCGGCTCGTCCAGCACGATCACGTCGGGCCGCACCGCCAGCGCCCGTGCGATCCCGATCCGCTGCCGCTGCCCGCCGGAAAACTCGTGCGGATAGCGGCTGGCATGCTCGGGATCGAGCTTGACCAGGCGCAGGAGTTCGGTGACCCGCTCGGCCGTCTCGGCCTCGCTCAAGCCGAGCAGCCGCAGCGGCTCGGCGATGATCTCGCGGGCGCGCATGCGCGGATGCAGCGAGGCATAGGGATCCTGGAACACGATCTGCAGATGCCGGCGGAGCGGGCGGACCGCGCGCCGCGTCAGCTTCGCGATGTCGCTGCCGCGGAATAGGATGGCGCCCGACGTCGGCTCGATCAGCCGCAGCACACAGCGGCCGAGCGTCGACTTTCCGCAGCCGGACTCGCCCACCAGCCCCAGCGTCTCGCCCTTGCGCAGGTCGAAGGACACGTCGGAGACCGCCCGCACCTGCCCGATCGTGCGGTCGAAGACGATGCCGGCACGAATCGGGAAATCCTTCACGAGGTCGCGCACCGACAGGATCGGCTCGTCGGCGGCCGCCCATTGTCGTGCCGTCATGCCATGCCAGTCGGTTGCGAGGCGAGCTGGTCCGGCGGTGCTGCGGCTGCAGCGTCGATCGCCTCGGCCAGATGGCAGGCGACGGCCACGCCACCCACATCGCGCAGCTCGGGATCGCGCGCCACGCAGATCTCCGCGGCATGGCGGCAGCGCGGATGGAAGGCACAGCCGGAGGGCCGCGCGGCCAGCGACGGCGGCGCTCCGTCGATCGCCGTCAGGCGCGCCGCCTGGTTGTCGATCTTCGGCAGAGACGCAAGCAGGCCGCGCGTATAGGGGTGGCGCGGGCGATCGAAGATGTCCTCGACCCCACCCTGCTCGACGATGCGGCCGGCATACATGATGGCGACCCGGTCGGCGGCGCCGGCGACGATGCCGAGATCGTGGCTGATGAGCACCAGCCCCATGCGGTGGGTCGCCTGCAGCCGCCGCAGCAGCTCGATGATCTGCGCCTGCACCGTAACGTCGAGCGCGGTCGTCGGCTCGTCGGCGATCAGCAGGTCCGGCTCGTTGGCCATCGCCATCGCGATCATCGCCCGCTGCCGCATGCCGCCCGACAGCTCGTGCGGATATTGCAGCGCCCGCCGCTCGGGAAAAGGGATGGCGACGAGCGTCAGCATCTCGACGGCACGCGCGGCGGCGGCGCGGGCCGACACCGCCGCGTCGTGAATGCGGATCGCCTCGGCGATCTGCGCGCCGATGGTGAGCACCGGATTGAGCGCGGTCATCGGGTCCTGGAAGATCATGCCGATGCGGGCGCCGCGCAGCTTGGCGAGCTCCTGCTGCGGCCGTCCCGCCAGCTCCTGGCCGCGGAAGCGGATCGATCCCGTGATCCGCACGCTCGGCGGCAGCAGGCCCATCACGGCGAGCATCGTCACGCTCTTGCCGCAGCCGGATTCGCCGACCAGGCCGAGCGTCTCGCCCGACTGCACCGTCAGGTCCACGCCGCGGATCGCCTCCAGCCGGCCCCGCGCCCCGGCAAAGGTCGCTTCGAGGCCGCGAACGTCGAGGAGAGGCGCGTCACTCTCGGGTGCTGCGGTATTCGGCATCACTGCGTCCGCGGATCCAGGATGTCGCGCAGCCCGTCGCCGAGGAAATTGAATCCGAGCGCGACCGACAAGATGGCCATGCCGGGGCCGAAAGCGATCCACCATTGATAGAAATTGCGCGCGCCCTCCGAGATCATCTGCCCCCATTCCGGGGTCGGCGGCGAAGCGCCCAGGCCGATGAAGCTGAGCGAGGCGGCCTGCAGCACGACCTGGCCGAAATCCATCGTCGCGTTGACGAGGATCGGACTCCAGCAGAGCGGGAGGATATGCCTGACGAGCACGCGCGGCGCGCTGGCGCCGGCAGCGATGGCGGCTTCCACGTGCTCGCGCTCCCGCACCGCCAGGACCTGGGCGCGCATGAGACGGGCGTAGTTCGGCCACCACACGATGATCATCGCAATAGTCGCGTTGCGCAGCCCCGGGCCGATCGAAGCGGTCACGGCCATGGCGAGCAGGATCGCTGGAAAGGAGAGCGTCACGTCGACGAGGCGCATGATGGCCGCGTCGATCAGCCCGCCCACGAATCCGGCGATGGCGCCCAGCGTCGCGCCGATCGCCACCGCCGACGCGATGACGGCAAGCCCGATCGGCAGAGAGTATTGGGCCCCATGCAGCGTGCGCGAGAGGACGTCGCGCGCCAGCTTGTCGGTGCCGAGCCAGTGCGTGGCATCGGGCGGGCCGAGACGGCCGCCCGTCGCGAGAAAGGCATCATGGATCGGCCACCAGCCCACGGTGAGAGCAACCGAGATCCAGAAGACCGCGATGAGGCCGCCAAGCACGACCGGCGTGGTCAGCCAGCGTGGACGAACGGCGGCGGCGAGGGCAGGGGCGGCACTGGCCATGACCATCCTTACCTGAACCGGATGCGCGGATCGACAAAGGCGTAGCCGATGTCGGTCGCCAGGTTCGTCAGGAGGAAGGCGGTGCCGCCGACGATCGTGACTCCCATGATGGCAGGATAGTCGAGACTGCGGGTTGCATCGACCGCGTAGGAACCGACGCCCGGCCAGGAGAAGATGGTCTCCGAGAGCACGGCCCCGGTGATCAGATAGGCGAAGGAGAATCCGATCACCGTGAGCGTCGGAATGAGCGCGTTGCGCAGCGCATGGTTCACGAGCACACGCGGCTCGCTGGCGCCCTTGGCACGCGCCGCCACGATATAGTCCTGATGCAGCACCTCCAGCATGCTGGCGCGCACCTGTCTCGAGACGAGGCCCATCACGGTCCAGCCGAGCACGCAGGCCGGCAGGATCAGATGGGTGATCGCCTCCGCGAAGGTCGAGAGGTCGCCGACGAAAAGCGAGTCGAGCGTGTAGAAGCCGGTCACAATCGGCGGCGCGGTGGTGCGCGCGTCGAGCCGGCCCGGTCCGGGCAGAAGGTGGACCTGCACCGAGAAGATGAACAGCAGGATCAGCCCCGACCAGAACACCGGCAGTGACGAGCCGATGAGCGCGAAGAGACGGGCCAGATGGTCGGCAGCGCGGTCCCGGTAGCGGGCGGCGACCACCCCGAGCGTGATGCCGACGAGACTGCCGAGGAGCATGGCCGCGATCACCAGCTCCAGCGTCGCCGGCAGCCGCACGGCGAGATCGCGGCCGACGCCCTGCTTGGTTCGGAGCGACGTGCCGAAGTCGCCCGTCAGCAGGCTGCCGACATAGATCAGGTACTGTTCAGGCAGGCTCCGGTCGAGGCCCCACCGCGCCCGCGCCGCCGCGATCACCACGGGATTGTCCATCTGCCGCTCGCCGATGATGGAGATGAGCGGGTCGCCTTTCGTGAAATGCGTGATCAGAAAGGCGATGCTCACGATGCCCAGCAGCAGCAGCGGCATGGCGATCAGCCGGCGGATGATATAGCGGTACATCGCCGTCGGCCTCGGAAGCGGTGGGGTCGGTGCTCAGGATGGCTCTCCCGCTATTCGCGCGTGATCTCGCCGAGCGGCAGGTTGCAGCAGGCGCTGTAGCGCACGCCCTTCACCGACTTCGCATAGGCGAGCACGACGTTCGGACTCACCAGCGGAATGATGACGCGGTCGTTGATCATCTCCATGGCGATGTCGTGGAAGAACTTGTCCTTCTCGGCCTCCGGCGCCGCCAGCGCCTGCTTCAGGAGGTCGCCCTCCTTGGCGTTGGTGATGCTGGCGTCGTTCGCGCCGCCGGCGCGCTTCCACCAGGGCGTTCCCTCCATCATGGCGAAGTACTGGATGTACTGCGCCGAGCCGAAATAGTCGGGCGCATAGAACACCGCCGTCAACGGGATGCCGTCGCCGCGCACATGGGTCCGCCAGACCGAGAATTCGAGCGGCGTCAGCCCGACCTTGATGTTCACCTTGGCGAGGTCCTGCTGGACCTTCTGCATCAGCAGCGAGAGATCCACGCCATAGACGTTCATGTTGGGGAATTCGGCGTTGATCTCAAACCCGCTGCCGAGGCCGGCCTTCTCGAGCAGCTCCTTGGCCTTGGCGATATCCTGGGTCGGCGTCGGCAGGTCGGCGGTGCCCGGAAAGCCGTTGGGGATCGGCGCCGGCTGCAGCTTGCCCTGCCCGCCGACGGTGAAGTCGACGGTGCCGTTGTAGTCGAGGGCATAGCCTATCGCCTGTCGTACCTCCTTCGTCAGCTTGACCGTGTTGCCCTTGGCGCCGGGACTGATGGCGACATAGACGAAGTTGTAGGACGGCACGGTCTCGATCGCGACGCTGTCGCTCTTGATCGTCTTGGCCGTGTCAGGATCGATCTGCATGGCGATGTCGGCGCCGCCGCTCTCGAGCAGCTGTGCCTGCGCCACGGCATCCTTGGTGTTCTTGATAACGATCTCGGAGATGCCGACCTTGCCATGCTTGTAGTTCGGATTGGCCTTGAAGCGCAGCTCGTCGTCGGCCTTGTAGTCGGCGAGGACATAGGGGCCGCTGCCGGCCGAGTTGGCCATGAACCAGGCTTCCGAGGTGTCGGACTTGTCGGCGTCGGCATTCGCATTGGCGCCGTTGGCGATCGCCACGTCGCTGTTGACGGCGCCCGTGTAGGGCGCCGTGAGGATGCCGAGGAATTCCGAATTCGGCGCCTCCATCGTCACGACCACCGTGTGCGCATCCGGCGCCTCGATGCTCTTGACGCCGTCCATCATGAAGGAGGGGCCGCCCTTGATGTTGTGCAGCCGCTCCCAGGACCATTTCACGTCTTTCGCCTCGACCGGCGAGCCGTCGGAGAACACGGCGTCGGGATCGAGGTGGAACGTGAACTGCGTCTGATCGGCGTTCGATTCCCACTTCGTCGCCAACCGCGGCGTCAACGTCTTGTTGTCGGGCCCGAGGCCGATCAGCGACTCATAGACGTTCGACACATAGATCTGGCAGGTGTCGCACCATGTGCGCGCCGGATCGAGCGAGTTGATGTCCATTGCGCGGGCGATGACCAGCGGCGTGTCGGCTGCCTGCGCGGCCGGTGCCAACCATGGTCCGCCGCAGATGCTCGCCAAGACCGGCGCCGCGAGCAGGAGCGCCCTGCGTGTAAGCCTCGCCATACCCCTCTGCCCTGCCATGTTCGTCCCGTCCTTGTTCATGGTCGCCTCCCTATTTGACCAGCCGGTTGCAGCCCGCTGGCTTTATGAAACTCGCTTGCGTTCACCCACGAACTCGCGCGCCACAGCTGCGATACCCGGCGCATCCAAGCGATAGTGGGCGTAGAGCGCGGCCGGTGGACCGACGGGCACGAACTCGTCGGGAATGCCATGCCGCCTGAACGGTATGCGATCGCCCTCGACGAGCACCTCCGCGACGGCGCTGCCCAGGCCGCCGGTGACGTTGTGTTCCTCGACGGTGAGGATCGCGCGGGTCTCGCTCGCTGCGCGACGGATCGCCGAGGCATCGAGCGGCTTGATCGTATGCATGTCGATGACCCGGACCGAGAGTCCATCGCCTGCGAGCGTGGCTGCCGCGTCAAGGGTCGGCCGCAGCATCGTCCCGTTGGTGACGACCGTGAGATCCTTGCCGTCGCGGAGCGTCGCGGCCTCGCCGATGCGGAAATCCTCGGGCACCTCCGGATAGACTTCCACATCGCGGCCGCGCCCGAGGCGGATGTACATGGCCCCGGGATGATCGACGGAGGCGCGCAGGACTGCGCGCAGGTGGTTGGCGTCGGCGGCGCAGACGATCGTCAGCTCAGCGATCGTGCGCAGCATCCCCAGGTCCTCGAGCGCGTGATGGCTGGTGCCGTAGAAGCCCATGGACATGCCGGCATGGTGGCCGATGACGCGCACGGGCATGCGCGGATAGGCGCAGTCCGTCCGGATCTGCTCGGCGGCGAGGATCGCGCTGAAGGCCGCAAAGGTGGCGGCGTAGGCAATCTGGCCAGCGGAAGCCATGCCGGCGGCCGCGGTGATCATGTTCTTCTCGGCGATGCCGAAATCGAAGAAGCGGTCGGGATGGCGCAGCTTGAAGTCCTTGGTGCGGTTGGCGGAAGCGAGGTCAGCCGTCAGCACGACGATACGCGGGTCGCGGTCGGCCAGGTCGGCCAGCTCTTCGCCCAGCACGAACGCCGGCATCAGGCGCGCCGGCGTGCCCTGCACCGAAGCCTTGTCCTTGAGCGAGATCTCGCCGCCGCCGGTGCCGCGGAAGATCGCATCCTGCTCCTGCGCCTGAGGCGCTGTGCGCGTCTCAGCCAAGGGCGGGCTCCTTCAGCTTGCTCGGCTTCAGGCCCGCCTCGATCTCGGCATAGGCATCGTCATAGTCCGTGCCGACGAGATTGCCGACGTGCCAATCGAGCGACAGCTCCATGCGTGCGACACCGCGGCCCTTGATGGTGTCCGCGATGATCATCTGCGGGCGGCCCTCGCCGGCCGGCTTCAGCCCGTCGAGCGCGCCGAGGATGGCGGCGAAGTCGTGGCCGTCGATGCGCTGCACGTCCCAGCCGAAGCTGCGGAAACGGTCGGCCAGCGGCTCCACCTTCATGACCTCCTCGGTCGGGCCGTCGATGCAGAGCTGGTTGCGATCGACGATGCCGACGAGACCCTGCAGGCGGAAGTGGCCAGCGGCCATTGCCGCCTCCCAGATCTGGCCTTCCGCCAGCTCACCGTCGCCGAGCATGCAGTAGACGCGGTAGCTCCGCTTCTGTACGCGCGCCGCCAGCGCCATGCCAACCCCGATCGACAGGCCATGGCCGAGCGAGCCCGAGCTGAAATCGATACCGGGAATCTTCTTCATGTCCGGATGGTCGCCGAACGGACTGCCGAGCCGCGTGTAGTTGTCGAGCAGCTTGGGATCGAAATAGCCGAGATCGGCGAGAATCGGATAGAGCCCGATGGCTGCGTGGCCTTTGCTCAGGACAAACCGATCACGGTCCCGCCACTTGGGATCGGCCGGGTTCAAGCGCAGGTGCGCGTAGTAGAGGGCGGCAAACAGCTCGGCGGCGGAGAATGTGCTGGAGTAGTGGCCGGCGCCGCAGATGCGCGTCAGCCGCAGCGTCTCCAGCCGCACGAACTTGGCACGGTCGGCGAGGAAGTCGGTGGTGACGTTGCGGCCACGCGCGCTCCCGCTTGCACTCATTCCTCGGCTGCCTCCGCGGCTTCGCGTTCGAGTTTCTCCAAGTGGCGGACGAAGTAGCGGCCGCCCTCCAGCATGTCATCGCGGATCGCGGCGCTCAGCGCGGCAGCGTCGCGATCACGCAGGGCTTTCAGCACATGTTCATGCTGATGCCGGCCGTCATAGGTCGGATGGCCGTGCGGATAGAGGTGATTGAGCATCGGCCCGACCTGGATCCACAGGTTCTCCAGCAGGCCGATGAGCTGAGGCATGCCCGAGCGCAGATAGATGCCGAAATGGAAATCGAAGTTGGCCTGGATCGCGCTGTAGTAGTCGCGGTTCTTCTCGGCCGCGATCAGCGTCTTGTGGATCGTGGCCAGGCGATCGATCATCGGCTTGTCGATGTGATCGAGCGCGCGTTCGGCCGCGAGCGGCTCCAGCAGCAGCCGGATGTCGCGCAGCTCGAAATACTCCGCCAGCGAGAGGCGCCGCACGCGGATGTAGTGATGCGGCTTCAGCTCGAGCCCGCCGTCGCGCACGAGCTGGAAGATCGCCTCGCGCACCGGCGTCTCGCTGGTGCCGAGCGCCGCCGCCAGCTCGCGGATGCGCAGGCGCTGGTGCGGCTTCAGGATGCCGCGCATCAGCCTCTCGCGCAGCTGGCGATAGACGCGGTCGGAGCGGCTTGGCGCTTCCACGCGCTCGAAGGTCAGGCTCTCGAGCGCGACGTCCGCGACTCGCGCGGTGGCGGTATTTCGTCTCACAGCAGGCTCACGCGACCTGACGGGCGACTTCACGCATCGCCTCGTCGGTTGCCGCCAGCGCCTGGTCGATATCGGCTTCGCCATGGGCCGCGGACAGGAACATCGTGTGCGCGGCATGCAGATAGACGCCGCGCTTCAGCGCCTCCGTGCAGAACAGCCAACCCTTCTTGCGCTCGGGGTCGTCCTCGAAGAAGACCACGGGCATCTGCGGCGGGCCGCTCTGGCGGATGCGCACGCCGTGCGCCGCGGCCTGGCGGGCGAGGCCGTCGCGCAGGCGTTGCCCCATGAGCCGCATGCGGCCGATGCCGTCGCCGGCGCGTAGCTTGCCGATGGTGGCGATGGCCGCGGCCATGGGCACCGCCTCGGTCCAGAACGAGCCGGTGACGAAGATCTTCGCAGCGCCCTCGCGGAACCGCTCGTTGCCGGTGACCGCGGCGAGCGCATAGCCGTTCGCGATCGCCTTGCTCCAGGCCGCCAGATCCGGGCGCACGCCGACCAGCTCCCAGCTGCCGCCCATATGCAGGCGGAAACCGGCGCGCACGTCGTCAACGATCAAGGCCGCGCCGGTCGCATCGCAGAGTGCGCGGGCGGCGTTGGCGAACGCGGGCGTCGGCAGCTCGTGATCCTTGCCGAAATCATGCTTGAAGGCCGAGACGATCACGCCGGCGATGTCGCCCTGCGCCGACTCGGCAGCGTCGGCGAGACTCTTCGGATCGTTGTAGTCGTAGGGCACGACGTGCAGGCGGTCTTCCGCCGTCGCGCCCAGGGGGTAGGGATTGCACCAGGGAACGGCGCCGTGATAGGCGCCGCGGGCTACCAGGATTTTCCGGCGCCCGGTCGCGGCGCGCGCGATGACCACGCAGGTGGTCGTCGCATCGGCGCCGTTCTTCTGGAACATCGCCCAGTCGGCGTGCGGGACGATGTCGACCATGAGCTCGGCCAGCTCGACGAGTCGCTCCGTCGGGCCGTTCAGGCCGTTGCCGCGCCGGCGCTGCGCGTCGGCGGCGGCCTCGACATCGGCATCGCCGTAGCCGAGCACCATCGGCCCCCAGGCGCACATGAAGTCGATGTATTCGCGGCCGTCGGCATCCCAGAGGCGGCAGCCCTCGCTGCGCGAGAAGTACTGGGGATAGGCCGCTGGCAGGCGCGCCGCATTCTGATGGCCCCACATGCCGCCGGGAATGACCCGCTGGGCGCGAGCGCGCAGCGCGGCATCGGTGGAGAGGCGAGACAGATTCATCGGCTGGCCCCCAGCCTGTCCGAGAGTCGCTCTTCGCCTCTCCGAAGGCCTTGGTCGAAACGGATATATCATGTATCTCTCGTCCAACAACTGTCAATTCAATTGCTGCGCCACGTCCATGCCGCTGGTCTTCGGGGCCATCGCCGACGATTTCACCGGAGGTCTCGAACTGGCCTCCGTGCTCGTGCGCGGCGGCATCCGCACGCGGATGCTGACCCGCTTTGCGAAGACGGAGGATCTGGCGGAGGTCGCGGCCGTCGTCGTCGGGCTCAAGACGCGGGTCGCGTCGAAGGATCGGGCGGTGCGGGCCTTCGCGCGCGCCGCCGATCTGCTCGCGGCCGCCGCGCCGCGGCAGCTGTTCTTCAAGTACTGCGCGACCTTCGATTCGACCCGGCACGGGAACATTGGCCCCTGCGCCGATCTGCTGGCCGACCGGCTCGGCGCGGACTTCACGGCGTTCTGCCCGGCCTTTCCGGAGGTGAAGCGCACGGTGTTCCAGGGCCACCTCTTCGCCTTCGACCAGATCATCTCGGAATCGCCGAAGCGCCTCGATCCGCTGACGCCGATGCGGGACCCGAACCTGGTGCGCGTGCTGCAGCAGCAAACGCGGCACCGCGTCGGGTTGATCCGCCACGAAGACTTCAAGGATGGCGCCAACGCCGTGCAGGCGCGGATCGCAACGCTGAAGAACGACGGCGTCCGCTACGCGATCGCAGACGGGGCCGACGAGGACGACCTCAGGGCACTCGCAACGGCCAGCGTCGACTGGCCGCTGATGACCGGCGGCTCCTCGGTCGTCGTGTACTATCCCGACCTGTGGCGCGCAGAGGGACTCGTCGACGGGCCTTCGCCGTCGTCCCTGCCGGCGGTCGACGGCCCTGCCGCGGTTCTCGCCGGCAGCTGCGCTGAACGCACCGCCGAGCAACTCGTGCATTTCGAGCGCTCGCGGCCGGTCTTGCGGCTCGATCTCGCCACCGTCGGCGACGACCCGGGCGCGGCCGGCACCGCGATCGCCTGGGCCGCGGATCGCCTCGCCTCGGGTCCGGTCGCCATTACGACGGCGGCGGCGCCCGACGCGGTCGCGGCCATCCAGGGCCGCTTCGGCCGCCGGCGGGCGGCGCGCATGGCGGAACAGCTGCTGGGGCGGATCGCCGTCGGCCTGCGCGACCTCGGCGTCCGGCGCTTCGTGATCGCGGGCGGCGAGACTTCGGGTGCGGTCGTGGAGGCACTGCGCATCCGTGCCCTGGCGGTCGGCCGGTATGAGGCGCCCGGGCAGTCGAAGGCGGTGGCGCTCGGCACGCCCGCGCTCTCGTTCTATCTCAAATCGGGCAAGCTCGGGCCGGTCGACATGTTCGAGCGCGTGCTGGCGGGCACGACGAGCGCATCGAGCGCGTAGCCGCCGCGGCCGCGCGGGAGGACGAGGAACGGATTTATGTCAACCGACTCGATCTCGTCGGAATAGGTCGCGGCGAATTGCGACACCTTGACGAGGGCTTCGGCAAGCGCGTCGATATCGGCAGGCTGCTGTCCGCGCGCGCCCTCGAGAATCGCGCGGCCCTTGATCTCGGCGATCATCGCCAAAGCCGCAACCTTGTCGATGGGTGCGAGTCGCAGGGCGACATCCTTCAGCACTTCGACGAAGATGCCGCCCAGCCCGAACATGACGAACGGTCCAAAGACGGGGTCGCGTTTCATGCCGACGATGGTCTCCACTCCGCCGCTGACGTAGGGCGCGACAAGGACGCCGTCGATCCGTGCGTTCGGCGTCCGTAGGGCGACCCGCTCCATCAACTCGGCGAAGCCGCGGCGAACGGACTCGGCGTCCGCGAGGTTGAGGAGCACGCCGCCGACCTCGGTCTTGTGCGCGATGTCGCGCGAGGCGATCTTGAGCACGACAGGACCATCCAGCGCGCGAAAGGCCGCGACGGCCTCCTCGACGTTTCGCGCCAGCCGCTCGTCGAGGATCGGTATTCCCCAGTCGGCGAGCAGCCGCTTCGCGTCGTGCTCGCCGATGGCGGCCGCCAGCGGGCGTTTCGCCCTCGCCTGCGATTTCTGCTGAAGTGCTGGCTGTCGGAACGAGCGGCCGAAGCCGACGAGGGCGGCGACGGCCGCGACCGCGCGCGAGGGATCCTCGAACACGGGAATGCCATCGGCCTCGTAGGCCGACCTGAGGGCATCCGAGATGACGGCCGAGACGACCAGCAGACAGTCGGGGCGGATGCTCTGCAGGTCCCGGATCGCCAGGCGCATCGGCTCGGCGATGGCGGGGGAGCCGGCGACGCTGCTGAAGAACGCGATGAGGGAATCGTAGCCGCCCTCGCGCAGGGCGATCTCCAGGTTGCGGGTGACGAGCTTGATGTCGTTGAAGGGCTGGGCGGTCAGATCGATGGGATTGCGCGGCGAGGCGAAGGGCACGAGCTCCTTCAGCTTGCGCTGGGCGTCCTCGGGGAGGGGCGGCACCTGCAGGCCGCGCTCGGCGGCATCGTCGGCCATGAGGGCGCCGACGCCGCCGGAGATCGTTACGAGGCCGAGGCGGTCGGAGGCCGGATAGACGCCGCGCAGCGCGACGTAGGCGATGTCGACCATCTCCTCGGCAGTGCGGGCGCGGTAGGCGCCGTGGCGGCGCAACACGGCATCGTAGATGGCGTCGGCGCCGGCGAGCGAGGCCGTATGCGAGCTGACGGCGGCGGCGCCGAGCTCGGAGCGGCCGACCTTCATGAAGATGACGGGCTTGCGGCGGGCACGCGCGGCCTCGAGCCCGGCGATAAAGCGCGGGCCGTCCTTCACGCCCTCGGTGTAGGCCATGATCACGTCGGTGCCGGGATCTTCGGCGGCCCACTGCAGGCATTCACCCACGTCGACATCGACCTCGTTGCCGGTCGTGATCCAGTAGCGCATGCCGAGACCGCGGCCGATGGCGGTGAAGAAGATATGGCTGCCGAAGGCGCCGCTCTGGGTGACGATGGACAGGCGTCCGGGTTTGGGGAGGCCGCGATCGAGCGTGGTGCTGAAGGTCGGGTAGAAGCCGTTCTCCGTGCTGAACAGGCCGAGGCAGTTGGGGCCGAGCACGCGCATGCCGCTCTCGCGGGCGATGGTGGCGATGCGGTCCTGCAGCGCGGCGCCGGCGGGGCCGACCTCGGAGAAGCCGGCGGTGAAGATGCAGACGGCGCCGACGCCGCGGGCGGCGCAGTCGCGCGCGGCCTCCACGGCCTGCTCCGCGGGGACGGCGATGACGGCGAAGTCGACCGGACCAGGGACGGCGGCGATGGTCGGGTAGGCCTGCAGGCCCTGCACCGTCTGGCGCTTGGAGTTCACGGGGTAGAGCGGACCGCGGAAGCCGGCGGCGAGCAGATAGGCGAGCGGGCGGCCGCCGATGCGCGAGGGCTCGTCGGAGGCGCCGATGATCGCGATCGAACTGGGGCGCAGCAGCTTGTCGAGGCTGCGCGCCGGCGGCCGGTCGGTCATCCCCTCGCCTTCTCGATCATCTGGCGGGCGATGATCAGCTGCTGGATCTGGCTGGTGCCCTCGTAGAGGCGGAAGAGGCGGACGTCGCGGTAGAAGCGCTCGACGCCGTAGTCGGCGATGTAGCCGGCGCCGCCGTGGATCTGCACGGCGCGGTCGGCCACCCGCCCTACCATCTCCGAGGCGTAGAGCTTGCAGCAGCTGGCCTCGAGGGTGACCAGCTCGCCGGCGTCGCGCCGGCGGGCGGCGTCCAGCACCATGGAGCGTGCGGCGTAGGCCTCGGTCTGGCTGTCGGCCAGCATGGCCTGCACGAGCTGGAAATCGGCGATCGGACGGCCGAACTGCTTGCGCTCCATCGCATAGGCGAGGCTGTCGCGGATCAGGCGCTCGGCCACGCCGACGCAGACGGCGGCGATGCTGAGGCGGCCGCGGTCGAGCACCTTCATGGCGGTCTTGAAGCCCTGCCCCTCCTTGCCGCCGATCAGCTGGCCGGCGGGAACGCGGCAGTTCTCGAAGATGACGTCGCAGGTGTGGTTGCCGCGCTGGCCCATCTTGCGGTCGGTCTTGCCGAGCTTGAGGCCGGGCGTGCCGGCCTCGACGAGGAAGGCGGAGATGCCCGCAGCGCCCTTCTCCTCCGGGTTGCTGCGCGCCATCACCGTGAAGACGCCGGCCTCCGGCGCGTTGGTGATGAAGCGCTTGGTGCCGTTGAGGATGTAGTGGTCGCCGTCGCGCTTGGCGCTGGCGCGCAGCGAGGCGGCGTCGGAGCCGGAATCGGGCTCGGTGAGGGCGAAAGCGCCGGTGATCTCGCCGGCGGCGAGCTTCGGCAGGTAGTGGTGCTTCTGCTCCTCCGTGCCGTCGATGACGATGCCCTGCGAGCCGATGCCGATGTTGGTGCCGAAGCGGGAGCGGAACACCGGCGAGGTCTGCCCCAGCTCGAAGGTGACGCGCACCTCCTCCATCATGTTCAGGCCGAGGCCGCCATACTCCGCGGGGATCGAGAGGCCGAAGAGGCCGAGGGACCGCATCTCCGCGACGATCTCGTCGGGAATGCCGTCCTCGTCGGCCACGCGCTGCTCGTTGGGCACGAGCCGCTCGCGCACGAAGCGGCACACGGTGGCGAGCAGCTGCTCCAGGGTTTCGGAATCGAGGGCCATGGTGCGGACAGCTTACAGGTGCTGTGGCTCACGTTGCAAACGAGGGAGGCTTGTGCCAAGTGACTCGCATGAGCGAACCGATCTCCCCTCCCCTGCCGGTGCGTGTCGAGCACGCGAACGGCATCGCCGTCGTCACCATCGACAATCCGCCGGTCAATGCGCTCGCGCAGGCCGTGCGCGTTGAACTGCTGCGAGTGTTTCAGGGGCTGAAAGATGATGCCGAGGCGAAGGGCATCGTGCTGATCGGCGCAGGAAGGGATTTCGTCGCGGGGGCCGACATTCGCGAGATGGAGGCGCCGCTGGAGCCGTCACTGCCCGAGGTGATTTTGGCGATGGAGGCGTGCCGGCAGCCGATCGTGGCGGCGATCTCCGGCAACGCGCTGGGTGGCGGGTTCGAGCTGGCGCTGGCCTGCGACCGGCGGCTGGCAACGGCAGGCGCGACCGTGGGGCTGCCGGAGGTGAAGCTCGGCATCATCCCGGGCGCGGGCGGCACGCAGCGCCTGCCGCGATTGGTCGGCGTGGCGAAGGCCATTGCGCTGATCGCCGCGGGACGGCGCGTGGGGGCGAAGGAGGCTGCGGCGCTCGGAATGGTCGATCGCCTAGTCGAGGGTGATCTGCTGGCGGCGGCGAAGGCCGAGGCGGCGCAGGCGGGGAAGCGGCGGCTGTCGGAGATGGCGGTGCCAGCCGCCGATGCGGGCGAGGTTGAGAAGGCGGCCGTCGAAGCGGCGCGCTCGGCGCGCGGCGTGCCGTCTGTGGGCAAGGCGGTCGAGATGGTCCGGCTCTCCGCCACAACGGACTTTGCCGCGGCGGTGCGGACGGAGCGGGCGACGTTCGTGACGCTGCGCGACAGCGCGGAGGCGAAGGCGCTGCGGCATCTGTTCTTTGCCGAGCGCAATGCGCAGAAGGTGCCGGGCGTCGGGGGCGTGAAGGCGCGGCCGATCGAGCGGGTGGCGGTGATCGGCGGCGGCACCATGGGATCGGGCATCGCGGTGGCGCTGGCGGATGCGGGGCTGACGATTGCGCTGGTCGAGCGCGATGGGCCGGCGATCGAGGGCGCGCGAACGCGGATTGGCGCGACCTATGACCGGGTGGTCGCCGGAGGACGGCTTACGCGGGCGGCGGCGGACGAGCGGATCGGGCGCGTTACGCTGGGCGCGGATTGGGCGGCCATCGCGGGGACCGATCTCGTGATCGAGGCGGTGTTCGAGGAGATGGACGTCAAGCTGGAGGTGTTCCGGCGGCTCGATGAACTGGCGCGGCCGGGGGCAGTGCTGGCGACCAATACCTCGTATCTCGATATCAACCGGATCGCGCGCGCGACCAAGAGGCCGCAGGACGTGGTGGGGCTGCATTTCTTCAGCCCGGCGAACGTGATGCGGCTGCTGGAGATCGTGCGCGGCGAGGCGACGGCGCCGGACGTGCTGGCGACCGGCTTCGCGCTGGCGCGCCGGCTCGGCAAGGTGGCGGTGGTGGCGGGCGTGTGCGAGGGCTTCATCGGCAACCGCATCTTCTCGGCCTACCGCGCGCAGATGGAGAACCTGGTGGAGGACGGCGCCTGGCCGGAGGACGTCGACCGCGCGCTCGAGGCCTACGGCTTCGCCATGGGGCCGTTCGCGGTGTTCGACCTCGCCGGGCTCGACATCGCCTGGGCGGGGCGCAAGCGGCGGGCCGCCACCCGCGATCCGCGCGAGCGCTACGTGGCCGTGGCCGATCGGATCTGCGAGATGGGGCGGTTCGGGCGCAAGACCGGGCGCGGCTGGTATCTCTATCCCGAGGGTGCGAAGAAGCCGGTGCCCGATCCGGAGGTGCACGCGCTGATCGAGGCGGAGGCGGCGGCCAAGGGCATCAAGCGACGCAAGGTGACGGACGCGGAGATCGTGGGGCGGGCGCTGGCGGCGATGGTGAACACGGCGGCGCAGATCCTGGCCGAAGGCATCGCGCTGCGCGCCAGCGACATCGACCTGGTGCTGGCGAACGGCTACGGCTTCCCGGCCTTCCGCGGCGGGCCGCTGTTCGCGGCGGATGCGCGCGGGCTTCCCGCGGTGCTGGCGGAGGTGGAGGCGATGCACCGCGCGGCCGGGTTCGGCAGCGAGCCGGCAGCGCTGCTCGTCGAGCTGGCGAAGAGCGGATCGCGTTTTGCGGACTGGGATGCGGGGCGCAATCGGTGAGCGGGTTTACGCAAAAATGTTTCACGTGAAACATCGTGGGCGGGACTCATGGGACGGGAGTCCTTTTACGCCGAAATGTTTCACGTGAAACATCGGGCCGAAAAACCCGGACTATGCGATTCTGCAAAACGACCCTATGGATCAAAAAATCGGCCTTGATTTTCAAGGAGATGACTGTGACCAGTTTCGGTCCGTTTGCGCCGGCTTTCGACCGCTGAGGCCGGAAATTCCGTGCGCAGCGCGCGGATTGCGACCAGTCTCGGAGGGTAGCGATGGATGGAGCCATGACGACACGCCGGGCGGCCTGCAGCTGCGGCCAGCTGCGCGTCACGACCAGGGGCGAGCCGGTGCGGATCTCGATCTGCCATTGCCTGGAGTGCCAACGGCGCACGGGCAGCGTGTTCAGCACGCAGGCGCGCTTCCCGCGCGCGCAGGTAACCGCCATCGAGGGTCGTGCGGCGCGCTATGAGCGCATCGGCGACGCCGGCAACACCCTTACCTTCCACTTCTGCCCGGACTGCGGCTCGACCCTCTACTGGGTGATGAGCGGGCAGCCGGACCTGATCGCGGTCGCCGTCGGCGCGTTCGCGGACCCGGGCTTTCCGGCGCCGCGGGTCTCCGTCTACGAGCGCCGCCGGCACGGCTGGGTGGCGGTGCCGGACAGCGTCGGCGAGCATCTGGACTGAAGCCGCGCGGCGGACGGCGGCGGCGACGGGTTCAGCGACCCGCCGCCGGCCCGACGTCCTTCAGTGGAGATCGGCCATGTCGGAAACGGCGACTGCCGGCGGTTGCTCGGCGTTCGGCGCATCGGCTGTCCAGCGCGCGATCGCCGTGAGGACGCCGATGAACACGACGAGCATCGCCGTGGCTGCCGCCACCTCGCCGAGCATCCAGGTCGATTCGCGGCGCTCGATCTCGTATTCCGGCTCGGGCGGCACGTGCCGCCGCTCGAGCTCTTCGAAGACCTCGAGATCGGCGTGGCCGCGTTCCCAGCGGCCGAAGTGGGACGCCGGATGAAGACGCATCAGCTCCTCTATGGCGCCAAGCATGACGGACTCCAATCAGTTTCGCGTTTAGCCGTCAGGGGCCGTCGCGGACCCTGCGAGACTCACTTCGAACGCATGAAGCCACCCACCGCGGCTGCCATCCGCTCCGTACGGGAGCGCCAGCGCACTTATCGGGATTGAAGCGATGATGGACCGAGGCGCGGGAGCGGACTGTGATCCCGCTCACGCGTTTGCTACGTCACCAAACGTGCGTCGCT
>DATIXH010000144.1:0-2796 GCA_035518775.1 Candidatus Acidiferrum sp. | reverse complement strand
GGCTGCGAGCGCAGGCAGCCCAGGATCGTCAGCAGCAGGGCGAAGCTGGCGACGATCTCGCCGGTCCAGACGCCGAGGCCGGTGCGGACGTGCGTGGAAGCCTGCAGCAACGGCTCGCCGAACATGAGATGGGCGAGCAGGGTGCCGGCGATGGCGCCGGCGATCTGCACCGGGACATAGGCGGCGCATTCGTTCCACGGCAGCGCCCGCTGGAGCGCGAAGCTGGCGCTCACCACCGGATTGAAGTGGGCGCCGGACAGCGGGCCGAACACGAGGATCAGCACGGGCAGGGCGGCGCCGGTGGCGAGCGTGTTGCCGAGCAGGGCGACGGCGTCGTTCCCCGCGGCGAGGCGCTCGCCCATGATGCCGGAGCCGACGACCACGGCGACCAGCAGCCCCGTGCCGAGCGCCTCGGCCGCCAGACGGCGCGGAAGATCGACGGGCGACATCGGCGCGCGCCCGGGCTCAGGCCGGTTTGGCCAGGTCGCGGCCGAGCTCGTCGAGGCGGCGCTGCAGCGACAGGCGGTCGAGCGCACCGATCGGCAGGCTGACGAAGATCGCGATGCGGTTGTAGAGGCGGCCGTAGACGTCGGCGAAGAGCGCGCGCTTCTCGGCCTCGCTGCCGACGAAGGCGGCGGGATCGGGCATGCCCCAATGCGCCGTCATGGGCTGGCCCGGCCAGTGCGGGCAGGCCTCGCCGGCCGCCTGGTCGCAGACGGTGAAGACGAAGTCGAGCGGCGGCGCGCCCGGGCCGGCGAACTCCTGCCAATCCTTCGAGCGGAGACCGGCGGTCGGGTAGTGGAGGCGCTTCAACAGCTCGAGCGCATAGACGTTGACCGCCCCGCTCGGATGGCTGCCGGCGCTATAGGCCTTGAAGCGCCCCTGCCCCAGGCGCTGCAGGATGCACTCCGCCATGATGCTGCGCGCCGAGTTCCCGGTGCAGACGAACAGCGCGTTGTAGGTCCGTACCATGGGCCCCTCAGGGGGCCGGCGCGCAACAGGAGGATGCCTCCGCTTCGCCCGGGGTCGGCGTGCAGCATGGAGCCTTCTCGTTGTCGGCCGCGGCAGCCTCATCGCGACTCTCGCCGTAGACGGTACTCTCGCCGAAGGTATGGAAGGTCTCCCAGGCCACGCCTTCCGGGTCATAGACCCAAGCCTTGTTGGAGCGGGCGTAGCAGCAGGTCGTCGCCTCTTGCTCGTGGATCGACTTGCCGGCGCGGGCGAGCCGGCCGGCGACGGCGGCCAACTCGGTATCGTCCTCGACCTGGATGCCCAGGTGATCGATGCCCTTCTTCGCCTCGCGGCTGGAGAGCGAGAAGTTGACGCGCGGGTCATCGAGCATCCACTTCGCATAGTCGCTCTTCAGCAGCGTCGGCTCGGCGCCGAACAGGGTCGCATAGAATCGGACGGAGCTGTCGAGGTCGCTAACGGCGACGGACACGTGCAGACGCTTCATGACGGTCTTCTCCCATATCGACAATCGCGGGGGTGGGGCCGCAGGCGCCGCCGATGCAGAGTTCGGGGCGACCCTGGCAGCAATCTTCGGTGAGGTAAGCGAGCAGCGCATTCATGCCGCGATAGTCGGCGGCATAGAGGATGGAACGGCCGTCGCGCCGCGACCCCACCAAGCCGGCGCGGCTGAGCTGCGCCAGATGGAACGACAGGGTGGGGGCGGGGATGTCAAGCCGCTCGCCGATCGTGCCGGCCGCCATCCCATCCGGCCCCTGGCGAACGAGCAACCGGAAGATCGCCAGCCGGGTTTCCTGGGCCAGCGCAGACAGCGCTTCGATCGCGTCTCTCGATTTCATAATTCCAAAACTATAGAAATAAAGCCGCGCGTCAAGCTCGGGGAGAAGCGTTCCGCGAGAGAGCGTGGTTACGCGAAATACGATAGCCTTGAGTTTCAAGTTTTCAGGGCCACGCCTTCTCCGCCGCTAAGGGTATTTCCCCTGGGTCCCTCACCCGCGCGCCAGCCAGGGCAGGGCGCCGAGGCCGTTGGTCAGGATCTGCACGCCGAGGCAGAGCAGGATGAAGGCGGAGAGGCGCAGGAAGATGTCGGTGCCGGATTCGCCGAGCAGCCGCAGCACGCGCTCGGCGAAACGGTAGCAGACATAGATCGCCGCCGCCACGGCCAGGACCGCCGCCAGCGCGCCGATGCCGAGCGGCAGCAGCTCGTGCGCCGCCGCACCCTTGTTGCCGAGGGTGATGGCGACGGAGATGGTGCCGGGGCCGACGGTAAGCGGCATGGTGAGCGGGAAGAAGGCGTGGCGCAGCATCGCCTCGTCGCCGACCGCCGACTGGCGCTCCCGGCTCCCGGTGTCGTCGCCCTGCTGCAGCAGCCGCCAGCCGGCCGCCATCACCACCAGCCCGCCGGCGATCTGCACGGCCGGCACGGTCAGGCCGAAGAAGGCGAGGATGTGCGAGCCGACGAAGAGCGACACGACCATCAGCGCGAAGCCGTAGAGGGCGATGAGCCAGGCGAGCTTCGCCCGCGTCTCCGCCGAGCTGCCGGCGGTCAAGCGCAGGAAGATCGGCGCCATGCCCAGCGGGTTGACGATCGGGAACAGGCCGACGAAGACCGTGAGGAAGCTGGTGACGAGCAGGCTCAGCGATGGCGACATGGTCGGCTACACCCGGTGCTCACCCCACATGTTCGGCGAAGAACGCGAGGCTGCGTTCGCGCGCGAGGTCGGCGCTGGCGGCGTCGTAGTCCTTGCGCTCGTCGCAGTTAAATCCATGCCCCGCGGGATAGGTGAAGACCGGGACCGTGGGCGCCGCCGCCTTGATGCGCGCGAC
>DATIXH010000143.1:0-51926 GCA_035518775.1 Candidatus Acidiferrum sp. | reverse complement strand
GCCACCGATCGCCTGGCACTTTACCTGCAGATGATGGCGGCCCGGTCGCCGGACGTCGATGTCTTCCAGATTGACGTCATCTGGCCGGGGTTGCTGGCATCGCACCTGCTCGACCTCACGCCCTATGTGCGGCCGGAAGTGAAGGCGCAGCATTTCCAGACGATCGTCGACAACGACACCGTCGATGGGCATCTGGTCGCAATGCCCTGGTTCGTCGATGCCGGCCTGCTCTACTACCGCAAGGACCTGCTGGAGAAGTACGGCGTCGGCGTGCCCGAGCAATGGACCGACCTCGCGGCAACGGCCCAAAGAATCCAGGACGCGGAGCACAAGGCCGGTAACCAGCGCCTGTGGGGCTTCGTGTTCCAGGGCCGCGCCTATGAGGGGCTGACGGTCGACGCGCTCGAGTGGATCGCGTCAAGCGGCGGCGGCACGATCGTGGACGGCTCCGGCAAGATCACGGTCAACAATCCGCCGGCGGTCGCGGCGCTCGATCTGGCGGCCGGCTGGGTCGGCAAGATCGCGCCCGAGGGCGTCCTGGCCTATGGCGAGGAGGAGGCGCGCGGCGTCTTCCAGTCGGGCGACGCGGTGTTCATGCGCAACTGGCCCTACGCCTGGGCGTTGGCCAATGCGCCCGACAGCCCGATCCGCGGCAAGATCGGCGTTGCGCCCCTGCCGAAGGGCGGGCCGGACGGCAGGCACGTCGCTACGCTCGGTGGGCAACAGCTGGCGGTGTCGAAATATTCGCCCCATCCCGACCTCGCCGCCGACCTCGTGCTGTATCTGGCGAGCGCGGCGGAGCAGAAGCGGCGCGCCATCGAGGGCTCCTTCAACCCGACGATCGCAAACCTCTACAAGGACCCCGAGATCCTGCAGGCGAATCCTTTCATGGGCCAGCTCGATGCCGTCTTCGCCAACATGGTGGCCCGGCCCGCCCACGTGACCGGAAGCAAGTACAACCGGGTCAGCGTGGCGTTCTTCAGCGCGGTACATGCCATCCTCTCGCATCGGGGCGATGCCGCAACCAATCTGGCAGCCCTTGAGAAGGCCTTGAACGCCATCGGCCGCAACGGCCGATGGTAGGACCGCCGCGGCCCGACCGGCCGGCGCGGCGGCGGGCGGGCACCGTATGGCTGTTGTTGGCGCCGATGCTGCTGGCGCTGCTGCTGGTAGCGGCGTGGCCTTTGCTGCGGACGCTCTGGTTCAGCTTTACCGACGCGACCCTGTTCGACCTCAGCGCCGCGCGTTACGTCGGCCTTGCCAACTTCGCTCTCCTCCTGGCCGACCCCGAATGGTGGCGCTCCGTCCGCAACACACTTGTCTTCACGGCGGTGTCGGTAGCCTTGGAGATTGGCCTCGGGTTCGCGATCGCGCTCGTGCTCAACCGCGAGTTTCCGGGCCGCGGCCCGCTGCGTGCCGCCGTTTTGATTCCGTGGGCGATACCAACGGTCGTTTCAGCCAAGATGTGGGGCTGGATGTTTCACGACGTGTATGGGGTCGTGAACGCCATCCTGCTGCAACTCGGCGTGATCGGCGCCCCCGTGGCCTGGACCGCGTCACCCGATCTCGCCATGGCGGCGCTGATCGCCGTCGACGTCTGGAAGACGACGCCCTTCGCCGTCCTGCTGCTACTCGCCGGGCTGCAGATGCTGCCTCAGGACTACTACGACGCGGCGGAGGTCGACGGCGCGTCGGCGCTGTCGAAGTTCGTCAGAATCACGCTGCCGCTCATGAAGCCGAGCCTCGCCGTGGCCGCGATCTTCCGTGCTCTCGACGCCATGCGCATGTTCGACCTCGTCTACGTGCTCACCGGGAGCAATCGCGAAACCATGACCATGGCGGTCTATGCGCGCCAGCAGCTCTTCGACTTCCAGGATTTCGGCGTCGGCTCGGCGGCATCAACGCTGCTCTTCCTGGTCATCGCCCTGGTGACCGCGATCTACCTCACGATGGTCCGGCTCCGACTCTCGGAGCACGGCGCGCTCGCGGGCTGAACCCATGCTGCCTCGCGCCATCCGCTGCGGCGCATTCCTGCTGATCGTGGCCGCCATCGTGCTCTACGCCGTCTTCCCCTTCTACTGGGCCGTCGTCTCGTCGCTGCGGACGGGGCAGGCCCTGTTCAGCACCTCCCTCCTCCCGCGCGACTTCCAGCTCGACAACTACATCGCCGTCTTCGCGGAGCAACCCTTCGGGCGCAACATCCTGAATTCCCTGATGGTCGCAGGCCTGACCGTCGGGCTGTCGCTCATTCTCGCGGTGCCCGCCTCCTATGCGCTCGGACGCGTCACGTTTCGCGGCCGCGGCGCGTTGCTGTTCGCATTCCTCGGCGTCTCCATGTTTCCGCAGGTCGCAGTGCTCTCCGGCATGTTCGAGATCATCCAGTCCCTTGGCCTCTACAACCGGCTGCTCGGCTTGGCGCTCTCCTATCTGCTGATCACGCTGCCGCTCACGGTCTGGGTGCTGACGGCGTTCATGCGGGAGCTGCCGCGCGAGATCGAGGAGGCGGCGGTGGTCGACGGCGCCTCGCCGCTCATCCTCATCTGGCGCGTCCTGCTGCCGTTGATGGCGCCGGCGCTGGTCGCCACCGGCCTGCTCGCCTTCATCGCCGCCTGGAACGAGTTTCTGTTTGCGCTAACCTTCACGTTGTCGAGCGAGACACGGACGGTGCCCGTCGCCATCGCCCTCATCAGCGGCGCCACCGGCTACGAGCTGCCCTGGGGCAACGTGATGGCGGCATCCGTTACCGTCACGCTGCCGCTCGTCGTCCTCGTGCTGATTTTCCAGCGCCGGATCGTCGCCGGCCTGACCGCTGGCGCCGTCAAGGGCTGAGCACGGGTGGTTGCGGCGGGATCATTTCGCATCCCGTTGCGCCCGGCGGATCAACTCATAGACCTGTCGCGCACCGGCAATGCTGTCGAAGCATGGCACAGCGCGTCCGCGACCCGTGGGCCAACCCGAGCCCTGCATCCAGGCATAGGGCCACTGGCTGGCGCCGAAGGAGATTGTCCCTTGGCCGTTCGCCTTCTCGTCCAGCGACAGGCCAGGCAGCGAGCCCAGATCGAGCGACTGGATGCTGTGCCCGAACAGCCCGGTGACGATGACGACGCGCTGGTCGGTGACGCCATAGAACGTGCGACGCCGCTGGCGCGCATCGACGAAGAACCTGCCAAACACGATGTAGATCCCGACGAGCACGAACGGCACGCCCCAGAGCTTGAAGAAGAATGGTGCTCCGGTGCGGACGACGCTTGCCTCCCAGAAGACGGCGAAGCCACCCCACAGCAGGCTGAACGGAATGAGGAACAAGTCTGCGGAACGCAACAGCAGCCCCTGTCTCGGCTGACCGACCCACAACAGCTTCTCTTGCGGCGCCAACTCGCGCTGCAGCTCCTGCCTGACCTCCGCTGTCGATAATTCTCCCGGCTCCGCTCTCATCCGCCCGCGTCCTCTGCAGTCTCGCCGGATCGCACGATGGCGTTCCGCTTCAGGAAATCGAGCACCGCAGCGTCGATGGCATACTGCCCGATCGCGCCATGTCCGGCACCAGGCAGCCATAGCGCGTCCTTAGGCTCCGCCGCCGCCGCGAACAACGCTTTGCCGAACCGCACGGGAATGACCTCGTCACGTTCACCCTGCACGACGAAGAGGGGCACGCCGATGCGCGCGATCTTGCCCGCCGAGTCGAAGCGGTCGCGCACCAGCCACCAGACCGGAAACACTGGGAAATCGGTCTGCGCCACATCGGCGACCGAGGTGTAGGGAGCCTCGAGGACAAGCGCGGCAACATGCTGCTCCACGGCCATCTGGACGGCGACGCCCGTTCCCAGGGACTCGCCGATGAGGACCACATTGTCGGGCTTGATGCCTTGTGCGGCGGCGAAGGCCATCGCGGCGCGGCCGTCGGCGTAGAGACCTGCTTCGCTCGGGCTCCCGGGGTTGCCGCCGTAGCCGCGGTACTCCGGCAGCAGCACGCCGAACCCGGCATCGATATAGACCCTGGCCTTGGCCGCGCGGATCTCGATCGTGCCGCCGTTGCCGTGAAACAGGATGACCAGCGGCGCGCCCGCGGTCGGCGGGCCGTGATACCAGGACAGCAGCGCGAGGCCGTCGGCCGTGGTCAGCGTCACCGGCTCCATGAGACCGGTCAGCCCTGCCCGATCGAGGCTCGGCGGCTCCACGCCGGCAGGGAAAAGCAGCTGGCGTTGCAGCGCGAAGAGCAGCGCCACACAGCCGATATAGGTGCCAAGGATGACGATGACGAAGCCGAGGGCGACGCGCCGCAACAGGCGCCTCATGACGTGAGGCCATGCTGCCTGAGAAACTCCAGCACCGCGGCCGGGCCGCCGAACTCATCGAAGTTCGTGTGATTGCCCTCGACAAACCACCTCGCATCCTTGGGCTCGGACGCCGCCTGGAACAACGCGCGGCCATAGCGGATCGGTATGATCCGGTCGCGCTCGCCGTGCATGATGAAGACCGGGCAGCGAACGCGCGCGATCTTCGACAGCGAATCGAAACGGTCGAGCACGAGTGCGCGGACGGGGAACATCCAATAGCGGCTCTGCGCCACGGCGGCGACCGAGGTATAGGGCGCCTCCAGCACCAGGGCCGCACAATCGCGCTCCACGGCCATCTGCACCGCGACGCCGGTACCGAGGGATTCGCCGTAGAGAACGATCCGCTCGGCAGCTATCCCCTGTTCGGCCAGGAAATCCAGTGCGGCCCGGGCGTCGCTATAGAAGCCGGCCTCGCTCGGCCGTCCCGGGTTCCCGCCGAACCCGCGATATTCCGGGAGCAGCACGCCGAAGCCGGCGTCGAGATAGGGACGCACGCGCTCCCCGCGATGCCCGATATGGCCGGCGTTGCCGTGCAGATAGAGCAACAGCGTCCCCGGATTGCCGGCCGGCGGCCGGTACCACGCGAGCAACCGCAATCCATCGGCCGTCACCAGCTCGACGGATTGCATTGCCCCCTCGAGGCCCTCTTCCACCAGATCCGGCGGCTGCGTGTTCGGAACGAACAGCAGACTCCGCTGCATCAGGAACAGCAGCGCCAGGAGCGCGAGATAGATGGCGACGACAACGCCGACGATAGCGCTCATTCGCGGCGGCTAGGGTGCGCTTGCCGGGATGCCGTCCACCGCCAGCTGGGCATCGCGGAAGGCGCGGAAATGTTTGGCGGCCTCGACCCCCTCTGTCCGGCACCAGATGCGAAAGCCGCCGAGACCGCGATTGTCGTATTCCAGGTCGGCGGCGATGATCCCGTGAATGCGCAGCCAGCGCACCGTCGACTCCGGTAGTCTCCCCCCTCGGGTGAGGTCACGGATCTCGCGCCGATATCCGTCATACACGTCGCCGGTGTTGAGGCCGCAATATTCGGTCACGCTGTACAGGTAAACGACCTGCTTGATCGCCGCTCCACGCGAGACCGACTCCGCCTGGACGGGCCGTCCCGGCGACGGGAGTGCGGTCGCGAACGCTACCGACAGGAATAGTCCGAGCCTCGACGCCGACATCTGCATCGGCGCAGTGTCTCCGATCACCCGCGCAACCGCAATGCGGATGAACGGCGGCCGTTCCCCGCTTCGCAAGGCCGCAGCAATGGCGTATGGTCGGCGCCGCGATTCCCATTGTCTTCCGCGGTCCGGTCGTCATGCGTCAGCGTGCCTTGCCCGTCGTCGGGCTGATCTCTGCCGTCCTCCTCTCAGCCTGCGAGAGCCATGAGGAGCATCGCGTCGCCAAGCTGGTGGAGGCGAACCCGACGCCGGCGAAGTTCAGCGTCTGTCACGGCAATTCCTGCCGGCTGCGCAGCCCGATCTCGCTCTCGGCCGCCGAATGGGCGCAGGTGCGGGCCGTGTTCGATCCGGCGCCTGTCGATGCCCGCGAAGAACGCCAGCGCATCGCTCGCGCCACCGGCCTGCTCGAAATCCTCGTGGGCCGGCAGGCGGGCACGCTGGACGATGCGCCCGGCATGGGCGTGCATTGGAACCCCGACGGCCAGCTCGATTGCATCGACGAGGCGACCAACTCGACGGAATATCTCCGGATGATGGCGGCGGACGGCTTGATCCGTTTTCACGAGATCGGCTTGCCCGCGAACCGCTTCGTGATCACGGCCTGGGGCCCCAGCAACACGGCGACTATCAACGAGCGGGCGACCGGCAAGGTCTTCGCCGTCGATTCTTACTTCCGCGCCAATGGTCAGCCCTCCGACATCCTGCCGCTCGACGTCTGGATGGCTGGGTGGGTACCGGAGGACGGCCCGCCGCCCGGCGGGTGATGTCGATGGCTACTGCGCGTAGTCGGGCTCGTCGCGATCGAGCAGGCGTTTCAGCGCATCGAAATGCGGGCGGGCATACTGGCCCAGGTCGCAGTTGCCGAAGGTCGCCTTGGCCACCTCATCCTTGACCTTCCGCAGCGGCCTCCCCGTCGACATGGCGAGCACCTGCACTTGGCAGGCGCGCTCCAGGAAATAAAGATCGTCGAACGCCTCGGCCACGGTGCGGCCGATCACGATCACGCCGTGATTGCCGCAGAACAGCACGCGCTTTTCGGCAAGGCAGCGCGCCAGCCGGTCGCCTTCATCGATATCGAAGACCAAGCCGTTGAAGGTGTCGTCATAGGCGACGTCGTCGTAGAAGCGGAGCGCGTTCTGGTGCGCGGGCTCGAGCCGGCCGCCTTCGACCATCGTGAGCGCCGTCGCATAGGGCATGTGTGTGTGCAGGACGCAGCCCGCACGCGGGCTCGCCTTGTGGATGCGCGAGTGGATGTGGAAGGCCGAACTCTCAGCCTCACCTTCACCCTCGATCGTGCGGCCGTCGTAGTCGACCACGATGAGATCGCTGGCCCGGAGCTCCGACCAGTGGAAGCCGAACGGATGCAGCAGGAAACGGTCCGCGGCGCCCGGCAGCATGACCGTGAAGTGATTGTCGATGCCCTCGTTGAGGCCGAACCGCACGGCGAGCCGGAGCGCGGCCGCGAGATCGACGCGCGCCTCTCGCGTGGTATCCGTCGCCAGCTTCGATCCTGTGTTGGGCACCAGCTTCATCGCCCTCTCCCTCTTTCGCCGGGCGGACACGATACAGGGCGCCCAGTCTGCCGGCAACGCTCAGGCGGCGGCATGGTTAATCGCGCCGAAGAATGCCGCCAGCTTGTCGACATCGAGACTCCCGTCGCTGCGAACGCTCGAGCAGAGATCGACGCCGAACGGCCGCACGCGCGCGACAGCCTCCTGCACGTTCTCCGGCCGCAAACCGCCGGCGAGGAAGACAGGCCGGCCCACAAGCTCGACGATGCGCCGGCTCAAGGCCCAATCATGCACGCGACCGGTTCCGCCGAGTTCCTTCACGGCGAGATTGGGGTTGCCGGAATCGAGCAGAAAGGCATCGACCGCGCCAGCCAGTTCACGCGCCTCCTCGATGACGTCCGCATCCGTCACATGCAGCACCTGGACGATCTTCACCGCCGGAAGGGCCCGCCGGATGGCGCCGTGAGCATCCTCGTCGACGCGGTCCACGAGCTGGACCGTATTCGTGCCGCAACGACGGACATGATCGATGATCGCGTCTGCCTGCGTCTCGCTCGTCAGGAGGAAGGTCGCAACCGGCGGCGGCACAGCCGCGGCGATCTCGGCGATGAGCGCGTCCGCGATGACGCCCGGACCGCTTGGCATGCGACCGACGAGACCGAGGGCCGATGCGCCGGCGGCCACGGCCATGCGCGCCTCCGCGACCGACATGATGCAGCAGATCTTGACGCGCGGTCTTGCCATATGCCGCTCCGGTTTCATGGTTGCGCGCGCTATACTGCCGACATGGACGAGATAGTCTACGCCCACCGTGACATCGATCGCGCGCTTCTTCTGAACCTGAACCGCCGGTCGGACATGCGCGGGCTGCGCCATCTGGCCGGGCACGTCCTGCTGCTCCTGATCACAGGTGCGCTACTGGGCGTTTCCGTCGGCAGCTGGTGGATCGTGCCGGCCATGGTGCTACATGGCATCGTCCTCATCGCTTTGTTCGCGCCGCTCCATGAGGCCATCCACCGGACCGCCTTCAGGACCCGGTGGCTGAATGATACGGTTGCCTGGGTGTGCGGTCTCCTGCTCGTGCTGCCGCCGGAGTATTTCCGCTTCTTTCACTTCGCGCATCATCGGCACACGCAGGATCCGCTGAACGATCCGGAACTGGCGTCGCCCAAGCCGGCCACGCTCGGGCAGTGGCTGGCCCAGGTCTCCGGCTGGAACTACTGGCGCGCCGAACTGGTCGGGCTCGTCACGCATGCGCTGGGACGCACACCGGAGCCATTCCTGGCAGCGTCACGCGCGGCCGCCCGCGTGGTCGCGGAGGCGCGCACTGCGCTCGCCGTCTATGTGCTGATCGCAGGGGTCGCGCTGATCGCGCGGTCATGGGCGCCGCTCGTTTTCTGGGTGCTGCCTGCGCTCGCCGGCCAGCCATTCCTGCGGTTCTATCTGCTTGCGGAGCACACGCTCTGCCCGCTGGTCCCGGACATGCTCGCGAACTCGCGCACGACGCGCAGCAACGCCGTCGTCCGCTTCCTGACCTGGAACATGCCCTATCACGCGGAGCATCATGCGTTTCCCTCGGTGCCATTCCACGCGCTGCCGGCGCTGCACCGAGACCTGCGCCCCGATCTGAAGGTGATCGCGCCGGGCTACATCGCGGTCAATCGGGCCATCTTCCGGAGCCTTCGATAGCGATCTACTGCGCCGCCTGCCGCGCCGGTTCGTATATGCCGGAGCGCAGCGCCGCTGCCAGTTGCTCCATGTCGGGCGCAATGGCCCGCGACTCGTCGACGGGCGGCACGTGCCGGCGCACGTCGGCCAGAAGGTTGCGCAGCGCCGGCGGGGCAGTGCGCTGCGTGACGTGCAGCGCCTGCGACGCGACGACGGCCAGCGCCGCCAGTGCCGCCTCCAGACAATAGGCCGCCTGCTCCTGGCCGCGCCAGGCGATGAAGGTAGGTGGAGCGGTGTCGTTCTGGCCGAAGCCGCCGCCTTCGCTGCCCGGCAGGAAGGTGCGCTGCGCGGCGCGCTTGGCCTCCTCCGCATAACCCACCTGCACCATGCCGAGGCAGCCGAGATAGCCTTCGCCGTTGCGCAGCTGATCCGGCAGCAAGGAATATCGTCCATCCAGCAGCTTGGAGGTGTGCTTGTCGGCAAGAATGCAGAGGTCCGCGGCGGCAGCGGCCAGACCATCGAGCGCGGGGTAGGCGCCGGCATTGTGGTAACCGCCGGTGCTGTAGACGCGGCCATGGGGATGCTCTGCGTCTGGCGGGAGATAGACCGGATTGTCGGTGACGGCTTTCAGCGACCGCTCCGCGATGTCCCGGGCCTGCGCCAATGCGCGCCGAAACTGGGCGAGCACACGCGGCAGGATGCGATAGCTCACCGGCGCCTGGTAGGGCCGCCGCTCCGCGTTGCCGCCCTCCAGCAGCTGACGCAGCGAGCGCAGGGCGGCCGTCTCATGGGGATCGTCCCACAAGCCCTCGAACTCCGGCGCGAAATGGGTCAGCGGCGACAGGATCGCTTCGGCGGAGAGCGCGAAGATCTGTTCGATGAGCGGCAGGCGCCGTTCCATCGCGACGACGGCGTCGGCGACGAGCGCGCTGGCGCAGGGCGAGCCGTTGACGAGGGCGAGGCTCTCCTTCTCGGCCAGGTCGAAGTTGGCGCCGAGATCGCTGAAGAGCGGCGCCAGGCCGAGGATCTCGCCGGCGCCGCCCTGCCCCATGGCCGAGACGGGCGGCAGGCGCCGGCCGTCGAGCAACTGCGCTACCGCCTGCGCCAGCGCCGGCGTCACCGCGGCATGGCCCTCGACATAGTTCGCCAAGCGCGCGAACACGATGCCGCGGGCGACCCGCTCGGGCAGCGGTGGACCGAAGGCGGCGTGCGCGCCGAACGGCGGTTTCTTCGCGTGAGCGCGCCGCTCGTCCGGCTTCAGCCGCACCCGCGCGAACTGCCCATAACCGGAAGTAACCCCGTAGATCGTGACGTCCGGATCATTGTCGATCAGATGCATGAAGCTTGCGCGACAGTCGGCCATGCGCTGCAAGGCGGCGGCCGAGAAGGCGACGGGCGCACCCTCCCAGGCCGCCTGGGCATAGTTCTCGATGGTAAAGTCGGTCCGCGAATTGAGTTGAAGAGTCATGACGATACAGACCTATGGGAATGCAAAGTGGCAGGCGGCATAGTGATAGCAAACCGTCGTCAGTGGATACAGCGACCATAATCCCATGCGTCCTACGCATGCCGTCGGGCGTTTTCTCGACGATTAAAGCCGTGCTTGATTTTCTTCGCTACCACGCTCAGAGTATTCGATGGTTGTCCTTCGCGGATGGACGGTCCGTGACTACCGCGGGCGGGCGCTCGTTGGTTATTATTACTTTCGGACACTCAGGCCGGGACAAGCCAGGAGAGTCGCCAAAGCTAGAGTGAGCGTAATGAGCGAACGTCATCAACCCGGTGGTTCTCCGGGCGGGGCAGGGACGGAACTGCGCGGCACGATCAAGTGGTTCAATCCCGAGAAGGGTTACGGATTTGTTTCGCCGGCCGATGGATCGCAGGATGTATTCCTGCATATCTCCGCGCTGAAGCAGGCTGGGCTGCAGGACGCGCCGGAGGGCTCCACGATCCATTGCGAAGTCGGCCAGGGCCGCAAGGGCGTGCAAGTCTTGCGCGTGATCCAGCTGGACCAGAGCACGGCAACGCCACGCCAGGCGCCGCCGCAACGGCCGCGGCGGCCGTTCCCGCCGCGCGGCAATAGTCCGCATCACGGCCAGGAATAGCGGCAGGCCGCGGCGCGGGCGGCCGCGGCAGGCTGACGACGGCGACCTGCGGGCGCGCGGGAGGGTGAGGTGCGCGCTCGCGGGCGCAACGCATGTCCGCCGTAGCAGCGGCGAGAAACTTGTTCCCACAGGCCCCGACCACGTGAGCATCGATCCGCGCGAATTTCGCCAGGCGCTTGGCTCCTTTGCCACCGGCATCACCGTCGTGACCACGGCCTCGCACGAGGCCGGCATGATCGGGATCACCGCCAACTCCTTCAACTCGGTCTCGCTCGATCCGCCGCTCGTGCTGTTCAGCCTGGACCGCCGGGCCTACAGCCTGGCCGCCTTCCACAGCGCCGGGCATTTCGCCATCAACGTCCTGAGCGAGCGGCAGCGCCCGCTGGCCGTGATCTTCGCCACCCCGCTCATCGATAAATGGGACAATGTTCACTACGAACTTTGGGATACCGGCTGCCCGATCCTGACGGACACGCTCGCCAACTTCGAATGCAAGACCCAGCACATCTATGACGGCGGCGATCATCTGATCTTCGTCGGCCGAGTGCAGAAGATGCGGTTTGCGCGCGACGGCGATCCCCTGCTCTTCTTCCGCGGCGGCTATCGGCATCTGCGCGGCACCTAGCCTGCAACCATAACGGGCAATTGGCCCAGGATTGGTCGCAGATCCGCGGCAGATGGTTGCATATGGCTTGCGCCGCTTTTCCGCTATCGTGTAGCCTCGACGGCAAAATGGGACTCGCCTTCGGGCGCGAACCGCTTGCAGAATTGGGCCAGCTTCGGCCCGCGAGTCCGGTCACCCGCAGTTACGACGAGGGAGCAAATGACGAAGAAATGGGGCGCTGAAGAGTTCTGGGGCCTGGGCGCCGAGTTCGACCCGCAATGGCTGCTCAACGACGAGCAGAAGAAGATCCAGGCGCTGATCATCGAGCTGGCGCAGAAGGAAATGCGCGACAACGCCGTCGAGTCAGACAAGAAGCTGCTGTTCCCGCGCAAGAATTTCCAGATTCTGGCCAAACATGGTTTGCTCGGCCTGCTGGTGCCGAAGGCGCTGGGCGGCATGGGCCAGAACCACGTCGCCGCCGCCATGGTGGTGGAGACGATCGCCCGCTACGCCTGCCCCTCCACCGCCATGTGCTACACCATGCACACGGGCGCCGTCGCCGCCGCCCTGTTCCGCCACCACAACAGCCCGACGATCCAGGACATCATGCGCCGGATCGACAAGGACTGCCTGGTCGGCACCCTGTCCTACTCCGACCCGGAGACCGGCTCGCACTTCTGGTACCCGATCTCCTCGGGCGCCGAGAAGGTCGACGGCGGCTACCGCGTGCGCAAGAAGGCCTCATGGACCACCTCCGGCGGCTTCGCCGACTGGTACATCCTGCAGACCACCAGCCCGGACTTCGCCGGCAACTTCTCCGACCTCACCTGCTGGCTGGCCTTCAACAACGAGGTCAAGGCCGAGCCGGCGATGTGGGACGGCCTGGGTCTGCGCGGCAACCAGTCCGGCACCCTCGAGCTCGACAACGTCATCCTCTCTCCCGACCGCATGGTCGGCCCGAAGGGGGACGGCGCCAGCTCCAACGACGAGTGCGTCGACCCCTTCTTCCTGCTGTGCTCCTCGTCATGCTGGAACGGCATCTCGCTCGGCCTGATGGACATCGCGAAGCGCCATACCACCATGAAGAAGCACGTCGACGTCGGCATGCGCGTGGCCGACTACCCGACCATCCAGGACTATGTCGGCGAGGGCCTCACCGACACCAACACCTCCCGCGCCTTCGTCTTCCTGATGGCCAAGGCCATGGACGAGGCCACCAACAATTGCGACTGGTCGATCCACAAGGACCTCAAGGCGCTGCCGCGCGCCCAGTTCCTGCACTGGATGTGGCAGGTGAAGTTCAGCGCCGCCAAGAACGTGGCCCATGTCTCCGACAAGATGCTGCATGCCTGCGGCGGCACCGGCTACAAACCAGGCCTGCAGATCGAGCGCTACCTACGCGACGGCAAGGCCGGCTGGGTGATGGGCCCGACCAACGAGGTCCTGCGGCAGTTCGTCGGCAAGGCCGCCCTCCTCGGCTTCCAGTCGCTGGACTACTGGAACCAGTCCCTCAACGAGCGCGTCCTCAACAACGAACTGAAGAAGCTCGACGCCGCCGGCAAGAAGGCGCTGGGCGAGCGACTGCTGAAGGAGGCCACCGCCAAGGCGGCGGAGTAGCCGCCGCCTACCCGATCCCTGCCCGCTGCCATGGGGTTCCCGAAATGAACGAAGGACCCCATGCCCAGCGGAGCCGCCGTCGTCACTGCAACCCAGCCGGGACCCGGCCCCGACGGAGGGCGCCCACATCGGGCGTTCAATTCCAGACGAAGGACCCCATGCCCAGCGGAGATTGACCGCTCCGGCCGGCAGGCGAGGCGCTCTTGATTCCCGGCCCGACTATGTCGTCGGCCCTACACAGGTCATGCCGTTTCCGAGCGATCGACCCCATGTCCAGCGGGGCACGTGCGCCCCATCGGGGCCGAAGAGATACGCCTAGCCGGAGCACGGGCTGGACGTGAAGACTCGAGATTCAACCCTGGCGCATTCTGTGTAGTCCCTCGGGGCACGGGATCCCGGACGTACACCGCAAGGCTCTCAGAGCCGACGCCTTGCGGGCACGCGCCGAAATTTCGCTCCGATTCACGATGTCAAAGACCGACCGCCAGTCGTAGACTTGGCAGATAGAACATTATAAGAACAATCACTGACTGGAGTCAAAGGGAAATTGGCCCTGCGTAGGCACCCATGCGTTGGCCGAAGAGTCAGAGCGCCCACCCCAGTTCCCGCATGAACGCCTCCACCCGGTCGGTGTAGCCGCCGGGGAGTCCCAGCCGCTCGTTGATCTGGCTGTGGCTGAGGGCCATCGGCAGGACCTCGACGCGGCCGCCCAGTTGTCTGGCCCGGGCGGCGAAGGCGCGGTTGGCGGGGCAGGATTCGTGGGCGCCATTCCGGCAGACGGCAAGCATCGGCAGCGTCGGGCCGGCGAGCCGGTCCATGGGCGAGACCGCCGTCCATTTCGCGGGGTCGCTGCCGAAGGCCCGATCGTAGAGCGGCCAATGCCGGGCGTTCATGATCGCCGGCACGTCCAGGGCGCCGCTGTCGAGCAGCACGGATCCTTTCCAGGGCTTCGCCCCCTGCCCTGTCGCGAGCGCCGGCGCCGCCGTAAGAAGCGCGACGAGATGGGCCCCGGCCGAATGGCCCATGAGAATGATGTTGGCGGGATCGCCGCCCCAGCCGGGCGCCAGCGCCTGCACCTTGGCCAGCGCCTCTGCTACGTCCTCCGCCTGGGTCAGCGGCTCGGCTTCCGGCATCATGCGGTAGTCGACGGAGACGAAGATGACGCCCTTCGGCACCCAGCGCGCCACCTTGTTGTCGACCACGCGGGCGTCGTTCTTGTCGCCCACGCGCCAAGCGCCGCCATGGACCATGAGCAGGATAGGCGCGCGCTGCGGGTGCGGCGGGAGATAGACGTCCATGCGCTGCGCAGGATCGGCGCCGTAGGCGACGTCCGGGCGGAGCGTGACACCCTTAGGCAGATCAGCCGCGACGCAGGGGCTGAGCAGCAGCAGCGTTGCGCAGAGACTCAGCAGGAGTTTCTTCACGGAGAGCGCTTCCTGGCTGTGGTCGATACCCGGTTACACGGCGAGGTCCGACGAAGCCTACGCCTGCACTCGTAGATTAGATCGCGTTAACTACGCCTAGCGCCTCTCTGTGCACACAGGATGTTGCGTCTGCTCATCTCTGCAGGACCAGCCTGCGTCCTTCGACAGGCTCAGGATGAGGGTAAATCTTGGTGGCACAAAGAATCCGCCTCATCCTGAGCCTGTCGAAGGACGCACGTCGGCGATCCAAGAAGATCCGCTCGGCGGGGGCTTTCCTGGCTACTGCTTGCGGACGAAGAGGAAGTCGCCGCCGTCGTGGCCGGCGAGGCGGATGTTGCCATATTCCGGCGTCTGCTCGGCGTTGAGCTGGACGCGTTCGCGCACCTTCTCGAACACGCCCTCGCCGTCGATCACGCCGAGGTTGCCGCGCAGCGTGTCGAGGAAGGCCTTGGCGAACACGGAGTGGCCGTTGCCGCCGGAGTCCGCGACCGGCTCGAGGCCGCCCGAGGTCATGGCCGTGCGGGCCCGCTGGTCCACGATCGCCTGGATGTAGCCCGGTCCCTTGCCGCCGATCGCGAGGCCGCGGGTGAGCGTGCCGGAGTAGCAGCTGTCGGCCACCACCAACACCTGCTTGGCCTTGATCGCCTTCAGCATGTCCGTGACCTCCGCATTGGAGATCCAGTGCGCTTGGTTGTCGGTGACGGCGTCGACCGGCAGGCAGTAGCCGCGCTCGGCATCGGCGTCATACCAGCCGTGGCCGGCGTAATAGACCAGCAGGTTGTCCTGCGGCGTCAGCGACTGCCGCAGGGCGGCGAAGGCGCCGACGATCGCCTCCTCGTTGGCGTCGGTCAGCAGCGTGACGTCGTAGCCATACCCGTCCCTCAGCAGGGCCGCCACGGCCTCGGCGTCGCCGGCCGCTGTCTTGAGCTTCGGCAGGGAGTGGTAGGCGTTGTTGCCGATGACCAGGGCGTGATAGCGGCCGTAGGGCAGATTGACCAACTCCGCGGGGATCGCCGGCACGGCCGGAGCGGCCGCAACCTGCGTGCGTTCATCGAGGGCCTCCTGCTCCGCCGCCGCTTGCTCTGCGGCGCGCTCTTGCGTGGCCTTCTGCTCCGCTGCGGCCAGCTGCGCTGCACGTTCTTCCGCAGCCTTCTGCTCGGCTGCAGCCTGTTCCTGGGCGGCGCGTTCCGCGGCGGCCTGCTGCTCCGCCGCCGCACGCTGGCTGGCCGCCGATTGCTCGGCAGCGATCTGTTGCTCGCGCGCCGCCGCCCTCCTGGCCAGTCGCGCCATCGTCGCGTCCGTCAGATAGCCACTGGCCTCCAGCTTGCTGACGCGCTGGAACGTCTTGATGGCGTTGCGCGTGCCTGGGCCGAAATTGCCGTCGATCGCGGAGTCGTAGAGACCGAGCACGCTAAGCTGCTGCTGGACCGCGGCGCGCTCTTCATGCGTGAGCGCGGGCTCCTGCTCCTGGGGAGTGACTTCGGCGATCTGCTGCCGGCTCGGCGCAGGCGTTCGCGTCTCCGCGCCCTGAACGGCTGGCGTGCCGTCGCCGTTCGGGTTGGCCGACCGCGCGGTCTGGAGCGGGGGCTGCGGCGCGGCCTCGGCAACGGCCGTCGTGGGCCGGCTGATGATGATCGAGCCGCGCGCCGGCGAGCCGTTGCTTCGCTGCGCCACGACCGCGCCGGTGAACCTCCCGGCGGGCGAGAAGGCGCCGTTGGTCGAGAACGGGAAGAAGCGCCAACTGCCGGAGAACAGGAGTTCGCCATAGACGGACACCTGCCCGTCGGTGATCGATCCGCTCAGGCGCACGCGCAGGCTGCCGCTGGACACGACCTGGTCGAAACGACCGTTGGTCGGCGCGAGCTCGCCCTTGAAGACATGGTCGCCGAGCGCGTTGCTCGAGAGCCGCATCTCGAACGGATAGCTCTCCGCGGCGAGCGCCTCTGCGCTGCCGAGCAGCGCCAAGACCAAGATGGAGGAGAGCAGAACGAAGTGGCGAATGATCGCCGTCACACCTGACATGGTACACCATCCGTTGCGAAAACTATCGCCGCAGGCCGGGTGCCTTGCGGTCCGGCCTAGAACAGCGCACCCGCGGGCGCTATTCCGCGCGGCGATAGCTTCGCCACGAGAGGTGCTCTCGCGACATTGCTTCAGATGGGGGAGTGATGTTTCCGCGCGATGTCGCGCGCGAGCGGCAGTGTTTCGTTTGTTTCAGGTGGCGGCGGCTGTGCGGTTACGGCGGGCTGTCACGATCATGCTGCATTGCTTCAGTGCGTCCTTCGACAAGCTCAGGATGAGGAAGAATGTTGGTGGCCGCAAGAAACCACCTCATCCTGAGCTTGTCGAAGGACGCCTGCTGCCGATCCAGTTCAGGTCGCGTACGCTTCCAATTGGGCGAGATAGCCATCCCTGCTCGCGCGCGGCAGCCAGGCGGACTCGAAGGCGTTGCGGGCGAGCTGGAGGAGCTCGGTCTTCGACAGGTCGACCTCCTCCTGCACGGCGATTAGGTTCTCGGTCATGTAGCCGGGGAAATAGGCGGGATCGTCGGAGTTGACGGTGACGCGCATGCCCCACTCGAGCATCGCCTTGATCGCGGCGGCCTTGGTGCCGTCGGTGACGTAGCGGTTGGAGATCGGGCAGACCGTGAGGGCGAGGCCGCGCCGCCGGATCTCCGCGCAGAGCGCAGCGTCCTCGAGGGAATTCACGCCGTGGTCGATGCGGGCGACGTCGATCTCGTCCAGGCACTGCCGGATATGCGCGACCGAATCCTGCTGGTCGACGTCGCAATGCATGGTCAGGAGGTAGCCTTCTTCGCGCGCCCGCTGGAACACCTTCTTGAACTTCACCGGCGGATTGTTCTTCTCGTCGGAGTCGAGGCCCACGCCGACGATCCACTGCTTGTAGGGCAAGGATTCCAGCAGCGTCGCCATCGCGAACTCGGCGCTCCAGTCGCGCAGGAAGCACAAGATCAGCTGCGAGCGGATGCCGAGGCGGCGCTCGGCGTCGAGTTGCGCGCGCCGGATGCCGCGGATCACGGTGTCGAAGGAAACGCCGCGCGCCGTGTGGGCCTGCGGATCGAAGAACATCTCGGTGTAGAGCACGTTCTGCGAGTGCGCCTTGGCCAGGTAGGCATAGGCGACGTCGTAGAAGTCGGGCTCCTTCAGCAGCACGCTCATGCCTTCGTAGTAGACGGCGAGGAACGAGGGCAGATCGTCAAAGTCATAGGCGGCCTTCAGCTCCTGCACGCTCTTGTAGGGCAGCGTCACGCCATTGCGCTCGGCGAGCGCGAACTTCAGCTCCGGCTCGAGCGTGCCCTCGATGTGCACATGCAGCTCGCATTTCGGCATCCTCTCGATGAAGGCCCGCATCGTCGCCATGTCGCCCTCCCGTACGGTTCTGCGGCGATTGTGCAGGCGGACAGAGGCGTTGTCATCCGCGCGGCGGCTGGCTCCCGTAGGGGCGACCGGCAGGTCGCCCCGGCCCACGGTGTCCAGCGACGAACGAGTTTGCGGATGGGCGGGCGACCTGCCGGTCGCCCTACAGCATGTGTGCCACGATCCCGCTACGCCGCGGCCCTGCCCGTCTGGCTGGCGCCGGCCGCGACCAGTCGCCGCGCATAGTCGTCGGCCAGGGCGGCGAGGGCGGCGGCGCAATCGCCCGTGAAGGACGAGCCGTGCATGAGCGCGAGGGTGCGGGGTGCGAGAGCGGCCAGCCGGCCAATCGTCGGCGCGGTCGACGGCGTGAGGCAGGTCGCGCGGAAGGCGTCCTCGGCCGCCGCGGCCGGTCCGACGATGTCGATCGAGGTCACGGCGGGGCCGTTGCCGATATGGGTGAAGAGGTCGCCGCACAGCAGCGTCCCCGTGGTCTCCTCGTAGAGGACGCGGGCCTCCCAGGCGTGCGGCACGTGCGGCGTGTCGATATGGCGGACGCGCTTGCCGCCGAGATCGATGACCTCGCCGTCGGCGAGGGCGCGCGGCGGGCGGTCGGCCAGATCGTTGAGCGAGACCATGCAACCGATGGCGCCGTGCGCGACCGTGGCGCGCGGCGCGGCCGCCAGCCAGGCGTTCATCGAGCCGCACTCGTCGGCCTCGACATGGCCGAAGGCGATCCAGCGCAGCTGCTCCGGCGGCAGCACCTGCGCGACCGCGGCGGAGATCGAGGGAAACATGGCGCGCGGGCCGCAATGGAACAACAGCGGCTGCTCGGCGTCGATGAGGAACTGGTTGAAGGTGAAGCCGGCAGGCGCCGCGATCTGCGGCACGAAGGTGGAGAGCCGGTAGATGCCGTCGGCAATCTCGCTGACACGCGTTTCCATCATCACGTCCTTTCCGTTCGAGGGGTTTGAGAGGGGATTTCCGATCAGCCGCGCCGGACCCACATGTCCAGCAGGGCGGCGACCTGATCGGCCGCTTCGCCCGTCGACAGGCCCTGGCCGGTGAGCGTCCGGTAGACGCAGACGTCGGTGAGCGCGCGCGCCATGCGCTGGATGCGCTCCCCGGCGGGCGCCACGGCCTGGCGCACCAACGCCGCCAGGTGCTGGTCGAACCTGGCCATCTCCTGCTCGAGGACGGGCAGCTTCTTGCGGTCGCAGCGCACGCTCTCCAGATCCGGGAAGCGCCCGTAGCAGGCGAACACCTCGTGCGTCAGCCGCTCGATCCGCGCGCGCGTCGAGCGGCAGCCGGCGAAGATGGCTTCGGTCGGCGGCCGCACCAGTTGGAAGGTGAGCTGGCCGCAGGCGCGGATCACGTCGTCATAGGTCGGGAAATGGTGATAGACGGTGCCGACGCTGACGTCGGCCCGGCGCGCGATCTGCTTCACCGTCGTGTCGGCCACCCCCTGCTCCACATGCAACGCGCGCGTTGCCGCGACGATGCGGCGGCGGGTGTCGTCCGCGCTCTCCGCGCGGCGGCCGAGCTTGTAGGCGCGAGGGGCCATGGGGCGCATCCAATATTGATCGAACGATCGTTCAATTAATTCATTGAGAACGGCGCTGTCAAGGCGAATCCGAGGAACGCCGTCCCCTGCCTTCTCCCCGCCGTCAATTTGCAGGAGACTCGCATTCGCGATGTCGTTCTTTTCCGGTCGAATCGCTGCGAGGAACGCGATCGTCCTGCAACACGCGCGCCCCTCGTTCGAATGCGGCCGAAATCGGGCAGCGTGCGACATCGTTAAACCTCTGCCGAATTCCCGCAGACGTGATATCGTCCGTCTCCCGCCCCACTTGACCCCACCTGTAAATTGGGGAACAGAAGTGTTGCGTCCCGCGCGCGGAATGCCTGAGGTCTTGCATGCCCCTCGATCTGCATCGCTTGTTGAACGAACGACGTGGCGAGAAGTACGGACTGCACGAGCGCCATCTCAACGCACAGATGGTGCGCGTGCTCAAGACCATCGGCTATGACGTCGACTTCGTCTCCGCCGAAGGGCCCTACCTGACCGACGCGGCGGGCGACCGCTATCTCGATCTGCTGAGCGGCTTCGGCGTGTTCGCCATTGGACGCAACCATCCGGCCGTCATCGACGTCTTGAAGCAGGCGCTCGACGCGCAACTGCCCAATCTCGTGCAGATGGACGTCTCGCTGCTCGCGGGCCTGCTGGCCGAGCGGCTGCTGGCGATGACGCCGGGCATGGATCGCGCCTTCTTCTGCTCGACCGGGTCGGAGGCGGTGGAGAGCGCGATCAAGTTCGCGCATGCCGCCACCGGCCGCGGCAAGATCGTCTACTGCAGCGGCGCCTTCCACGGCCTCAGCATGGGCGCGCTCTCGCTCAACGGCAGCGACGTGTTCCGCAAGGGCTTCGAGCCGCTGCTGCCGGACTGCGTGCCCGTGCCGTTCAACGATCTGCCGGCGCTGGAGGCGGCGCTGCGCGGCGGCGACGTCGCCGGCTTCTTCGTGGAGCCGATCCAGGGCAAGGGCGTGTTCATGCCCGCCGACGACTATCTGCCGCAGGCGTTGGCGCTGTGCCGGAAGCACGGCGCGCTCTTCATCGCCGACGAGATCCAGACCGGCCTCGGGCGGACCGGCAAGTTCCTGGCCTGCGAGCATTGGGGCGTGGATCCGGACATCGTGCTGCTGTCGAAGTCGCTCTCCGGCGGCTTCGTGCCGGTGGGCGCGCTGCTCACGAAGCAATGGATCTTTTCCAAGCTGTTCGACCGGATGGACCGCGCCATGGTGCACGGCTCCACCTTCAGCAAGAACGATCTGGGCATGGCGGCGGCGCTCGCCACGCTCGGCGTGATCGAGGACGAGAAGCTGGTGGCGCGCGCGGCCGCGCTGGGCGACGCCATCCTCGAGGACTTCCGCGCCTTCCGCGAGAAGTACGAACTGGTGAAGGACGTGCGCGGCAAGGGCCTGATGATCGGCATCGAGTTCGGCGCGCCGCGCAGCCTCGCGCTGAAGGCCGCCTGGGGCCTGCTGGAGACGGCCAGCAAGGGCCTGTTCTGCCAGATGATCCTGATCCCCCTGTTCAAGGACCACAAGCTCATCTGCCAGGTCTCCGGGCCCGGCGTGCACATCATCAAGCTGCTGCCGGCGCTCACCATCACCGACGCCGACCGGCTGTGGGTGCGCGACGGTTTCGCCAAGGCGATCGCCGACTGCCACCGCGTGCCCGGCGCGGTCTGGGACCTCGGCCGCAACCTCGCGGCCCACGCCATGAAGGCCAAGGCCGGCCGCGCCGCCTAGGGCACTGCTCCTTTGGGCCGCTACTTGGCGGCCACGTAGCCGTAGAAATTGTTGAGGAAGCTCTTCAGCGAGAGCTCACCGCTCTCGGGCACCTTGCGCTTGGCCTTGCCCCAGGTGAAGACCTCGAGGCTGATCTTGCCGTCCTTGATCAGCACCGGGCCGGTCAGCACCACCCAGTGATCGGGGATGGTCGACTTGTTGTCCTGGTCCGACGTGTAGAGCATGTCGGCCGCAATGAAGAGGCAGACTTTGAGACCCTGATTGCGCAGGTTGTTCGCGGCCTCGATATCGCTCTGGGACTTGGTGAGATAGACGTTCGTCACGTTGTGGCGGGTGCCGTACGTGGCCTTCTTGAACCAGGAGGTGAGCGTCCCCGGCATGGTGATGGCGGAGGCGTCGTCGTCGACGGATTGGTAGTCGAACCAGCCGTTCTCGGAATCGCGCAGGCCGCCGAGACCGATCCAATCGACGGGGTGGATCTTGTTCGTGGGCACCTTGTAGTTCTTGCAGTCGTCGCCCGGCTTGACCTCGAAGTCCCACAGCTTGCCTTTGCCGGTGTCGTAGAGATCGCAGATGTAGTTGCAGTAGTCCTCGGGATATTCCGACAGCACGGAGTAGAGGAACGACGCCGGGCCGCACAAGCTGCAGCTGCTGGTGTCGATCTTGCCGGGGCTCGCGACCCGTGCGCGCAGGCCAGCGACGACGTCGGCGCGGCTGATGTTCTTCCAGACGCCGCCGCCCGACTTGGCTTCGAATGTGGCAATGACATCGCTTGCGCTCATGACGCCGAGGTTCCTCCGGGTTGGGTGTTCGCCGAAGGCCAGGATAACGACGGCGGCGGACCGGCGCAGTGACTGCGGTCACAGAGCGCATCCCCTTGATCGGCGGCGGTGCGATCATCACATCGAGGGCATGGGCATGATCCGGGTGTTGCTGATCGCGATTGCGGTGCTGCTGCCGGCAGCGTTTGCAGAGGCCGGCGATCCCGATGTTGTTGCGCCCTTCCGCTTCCGGAATCCCACGCAGGACGTGACGACGTCGGCAGACCAGCAGCGCGCAATCACCTATAAGAACGAACTCGACAATCAGCTGCGTGAGCTCGATCAGGATGAGCAGCGCGGCCGCCTCGGCCCGCTTGGTCGCCGCCAGCTGCTCGATACCCGCGGGGAAGCCGGACGCATCGATGGCGTGCTCAGCCCGAAGCCGTCGGGCGGCCTCGGCATCACCGGGAGCCGACCGCTGCCCTCCCTCTCCGGCAGCAGCCCCCTGCTCGCGCCGCCAGGCCAATGATCCCGCTGCCAACCGCTTGAAATAGCGCTATTCCCGATCGGCGGCGCGAACCGCCGGCGGGCCGCCGTTTTTCCCAGTCGTTAACCATTTTTCACGATCATGCGGGCAGCGACGGCGCGCAGGGCGCGCGACGGCGCCCCTGTGCCGTGTCGGTTATTCGTGGTCCCATGCCATTCGCCGCGCAATTCCCGGGCAAGTTGACGATCGGCCGCAAGCTCGCGCTGATCGGCGCGATCTTCGCGCTGCCGCTGGCCTTCCTGCTCTACAGCCTGGTCGCGGAGAAGAACATCGCCATCGACTTCGCGAGCAAGGAGATCGCCGGCAACCATCTCCTGAGCGACCTGACGGCGGCGCAGCGGGCGCTGCAGCGGAGCACCGCCAGGCGCCTGGATGAGATCGCCGGCCTCGGCGCCGCCGGCGCGGCCGCGGCCGGCGCGGACGACGAGGCCGCGCAGGCGCTCGCCCGCATTGCGAACGACGGCCCGCAATTCGTGGACATGCCGGTCGATCCGGCGCTCGTCGCCGCCGCGGTCGACGCGGCCCGCGCCTTCCTCGTGGATGCCCCGACGCTCGGCGCCGACCAGCTGGCGGCGCGTCATGCCAAACTCGTCGCCAAGATCCGCGACCTCATCGGCCGCGTGGGCGACCAATCGAACCTGATCCTCGACCCCGATCTCGACTCCTTCTACACGATGTACGCCGTGGTCGTGACCCTGCCGGAGCTCACCGACCGGCTCATGGACCTCGGCGTGCTGACGACCGAGATCGCCGAGCGCAAGACGCTGAGCGTCGACGACCGCGCGCAGTTCATGATCCTGATGGGGCAATTCGAGTCCGCGCGCCAGGAGCTCAGCCGCGCGGTCGAGACGGCCTACCGCGGCAACCCGGACGGCCGCCTCAAGGCCGGACTGGATTCCGACTACCGGGCGGCGAGCGCCACCCTGACCTTCCTCGCCGCCGGCATGAAGGGCCATGTGTTGCAGCGCGAGGGCCTGCCCGTCGACGCCCATGCCGCCGCGCAGCTGCGCGACGCCGGCCTGGCGGTGATCGAGCGCCTCACCAAGAAGGCCGCGGGCGAGCTCGACCGGCTCCTACAGGAGCGCATCGACGGCTTCGAATCGCGGCTGTGGTGGACGCTGGTGCTGGCCGCGGCGATCGCGCTGCTGGCGGTGGCGCTCGCCGGCTGGATCGGGCGCCGCATCTCCCGCTCGCTGGCGGGCATGTCGACGACGATGACGGAGCTGGCGGCCAGCAATCTCGACGTCGCCATCCCCGGCCTCGGCCGCCGCGACGAGGTGGGCGCGATGGCGAAGGCCGTGCAGGTCTTCAGGGAGAACGCAATCGAGAACCGCCGGCTGGTCGAGGAGCGCGCCCGCCAGGCGCAGGAGCTGAAGCTCAGCGAGCAGAAGTTCCGCACGCTCATCGCCAACATCCCGGGCGTCTGCTATCGCTGCGCCAACGACGCCGCCTACACCATGGAATTCCTCAGCGAGGCGGTGGAGATGCTGTCGGGCTATCCGGTCTCGGACTTCATCGGCAACCGTGTCCGCACCTTCGCCAGCCTGTTCCACCCGGACGACACCGCCATGGTCGACCAGGAGGTGGGACGCGCGCTCGCGGAGAAGCGGCCCTACACGATCGACTACCGCATCATCCATCGGGACGGATCCGTGCGCTGGGTGCACGAGAAGGGCCAGGGCGAGTTCGACGACGACGGGAACCTGCAGCATCTCGACGGCGCCATCTTCGACGTCACCGCCCATCGCCAGCTCGAAGAGGAGCTGACGCGCAAGGAGCAGCTGGCGACCATCGGCTCGGTCGCGGCGACCGTGAGCCACGAGCTGCGCAACCCGCTGGCCGCCATCCGCAACTCGCTCGCGACGGTGGCGCTGCGGACGCGCGACAAGGGGCTCGGCATCGAGCCGGCGCTGGAGCGGGCCGACCGCAACATCGAGCGCTGCGCGCGCATCATCTACGACCTGCTCGAATACACCCAGCCGCGCCAGCTGGCGCGGGCGGCCACGGCGCTCGACCCCTGGCTGGAGGGGGCGCTGCGCGAGCGCGCGCTGCCGGAGGGAATCACGCTCGCGACCGATCTCGCGTCGGGCGGCACGGTCGCGATCGACGGGGCGCAGCTCACACAGGTGCTCAACCGGCTGATCGAGAACGCGGTCGGCGCCCTCACCGCCCCGGCCTGGCACCCGGACTCTCAACACCCGCGCCGGATCACGGTCGCCACGGCCGTCGCCGGGCCGCATGTGCGGCTGACCATCAGCGACACCGGGCCGGGCATCCCCCCGGACGTGCTGCCGCGCGTGTTCGAGCCGCTCTTCACGACTCGGAACTTCGGCGCCGGCCTCGGCCTGCCGATCACGCGCCAGATCGTCGACCAGCATGGCGGCACGATCGATATCGCCTCGCCGCCGCAGGGCGGCGCCACCGTCACGATCTGGCTGCCGCGGCAGACGACGCAGCAGGCCGCGGCCTAGCCGGGCCGGCTTACTTCCTTGCGTCGCCGCCGGCGAAGGCCGCGGTGAGGCCGAGGCCGACGAACACGCCGCCGGTGAGGTAGCGCTCCGCCTTCAGGAAGCCGCGCCGGCGCTTCATCCAGCCGCCGGCGGTCCCGGCCAGGAGGGCATAGCAGGTGTCGCTCAACATGCCCATGAACGCGAACAGGAGGCCGAGGAAGGCGATCTGCGAGGGCACGCCGACCTTGCCCTCGACGAACTGCGGCAGGAACGCCAGGAAGAACAGCGCCGTCTTCGGATTGAGCAGATTGACGACGAAGCCGTCGCTGTACAGGCGCCGCAGGCTGCGCTGCGGCAGCGGGACGGCCTCGGCGGACGTCTCTTTGCGACTGAGGAGACGGCGTACGCCGATATAGATGAGGTAGGCGGCGCCGGCATACTTCACGATCGAGAAGGCCAGCACCGATTGCGTCACCAGCGCGGAGAGGCCGACCACGGCCGCGACGACATGCACCATCGTACCCGTCGTGATGCCGAGAACGGAGACGACGCCCGCCACTCGCCCCTGCTCGATGCTGCGGCCGACGATGTAGAGCACGGCCGGGCCGGGGACGAGCAGCAGGGCAAAGCCTGCGATGGCGAAGGCGCCGATATGAGCGACGCTGGGCAGGACGATCTCCATGGGAATCCCCGATCGATGCAAGGCGGGCTGCATTAATGCGGGGGGGCGTCGCCGAGTCAAGGCGCGGCGGCCGCCTCGCCGCACGCGGCATCATCCGATATGATGGCGCGACGGTGAGCGGAGACGGCAGTGACGGACGCTAACGAGCTGGCCCAGCGCGACGGCGTGTGCAAGACGGTCTATTCGATCTACTGGCCGTTCACGCGCGACCTGATCGACGGGGTCTGGCAATCGGAACGCGCGCTTCTCCACGCCCAGTACGAGGAGGCCTGGACCAAGAAGCAGGACGCGCTCCACGAGCCCTTCCTGGATGGCTGGGCGGCCTGGGCCACGCCGGTGCGGCCGGCGATCACGCGGGCCGCCTTTCCTCATCGCTATCCGACCAGCGGCTCGTCCGAGGCGCTGCGCGAGACCATCGCCGATTTCGCTACCAACCGCCGGGACAATGCGCTGCATGTGTTCGCCGGCGAGTACGAGGGCTACGAGGCCTATGCGCGCGGCTATGGCGTGACCGTGCTGCACCACGACCGCAAGGACTGGGCGGCGGGCCGCCATCCGTTCCGGGCCGGCGACATCTTCATGCTCAGCCAGCCGAGCGCCATGGACGGCAATCTGTGGGCCGGCTACGACGATTTCCTCCGCCACATGGCCGAGCGTCACCCGCAGGTCGAGGTGATGCTCGATCTCTGCTATGTCGGGCTGGTGGCGCGCGACTATGCGATCGAGGTCGGCTATCCCAACATCAGCAGGTTGTTCTTCAGTTTGTCGAAGATCTTCGGGGTCTACTATCACCGCATGGGCGGCGTGTTCTCGAAGCGGGAGATCCCGGGCCTCTACGGCAACATGTGGTTCAAGAACCTGCATTCGATCCACCTCGCCCGCCGCCTGCTCGAGAAGAGCACGGTGCGCACGATCCCCGATCTGTTCCAGCCCGTTCAGGAGGCGGTCGTGCGCAAGCTGCAGAATCGCTACCCGGCGCTGCAGCCGTCCGACGCCATTCTGCTCGGTCATCATCGCTTCGATGAGTCAGCCGCGACGGAGACCGACCGGCTCCTGCGCCGGGACGATGTCGTGCGCTATTGCCTGAGCCCCGCGCTGGAAACCACGATCCGGGGCGGCGACCGATGAAGACCGTCAGTGCGCTCGCCAGCCCGCAACAGGTGCACGAGCACGTCCGCGCGCTCTGGCGCACGGACCTGTTCCGCCGCAGCCACGACGAGGCCCGAGGCTTCGTGGGCGCGATCATCGACCGCTTCGCCGCCCTGCCCCGCCTGTTCTACGAGATGAGCGAGCCTGGCATCGAGGCCTCGCACTTCTCGGTCTGGTTCAACGCCATCGCGCAGCGGCCCTGGTACGACAACGATGCCGTCAGCGATCTCTACTACCTGCACGAGCTGAAGCACGCCGCCGGCATGACCTATCAGGACGGCATGCCCTGGAACCGCTGGTTCACGAAGATGGTGTCGAACGAGTTCGAAGCCAGCTTCTGCACGGAGGTGCAGGCCTACTTCGAGCTGCCGGGCCTGCGCGATCGCTCCTTCCCGTTCGACATCTGGGCCGACCGCTTCCTCGGCGACAGGGCGATCATGGAGCGCTGGACGGCGTGCAAGGGCAGAGACGATGCCGTCGCGGCGGCGTTCTGGGCGCCCCTGCGCGCCCGCCGCAAGGAGGTCATGGTCAAGCCAGACCCGTTCGATTTCATCGAGCTGCAGATCCGCGCCTACGTCGACCAGAACCTGGAATGGGTGCGCATCTGGCAGCGGAGCTACGCGCTGGTCGAGACGCAGATGAGCGCGTTGGTCGGCACGGTGGCGCGAGGCGCCGACTGGTCATCCGCCTTGAAAGCGCACCAGGACTGGCTCGCCGCGCGCGCCGAGACCGGTGTGCCTTTCCGCCAGGAGGCCGAGGAGTTCGCCCGCGTCTACCACGCCAACAAGGCGCGCTACGGAAACGTGCATCTGAGCAAGGCCGCCGCGACCTGAAAGGGCGCGCCGGCGCGGATCATCTCGCCAGATAGTCGTGCACGACCTTGCCGAGGCCGAGGGTCAGGTCGGCCAGGATGTGGATCGCGGAAACGACCTCGAGCACCGGCAGCTCCGCGACCGGAGCGAGCGCATGGGGATTGAGGGAGAGCGCGGCCGGGCCGGTCCAGGCCCCCTTTATCTGGATGTCCTCGAGATAGTATTCGACGAGCTCGCAGATGCGCGGGCTGCCGTCCACATGGGGAATGATCTTGAGCAGGAAGTTGGGCGCCGTGAGCGACGCCTTCACGGCCTGCAGATCGGCGCCGCGATGCTTGTAGCCCATGGTCGCCGTCGCCACGCGCACCGGTCCGTAGTCGAGGGTGCCGACGAGTGTGTCGATCTCCGCCCGCAGGCTCGGGCTCGCGAGCTTCTTCGGGAAGCCCCAGAGCTCGCGGCCGCCAGCGATCGGCGGATGATCGTTGAGGAACATGCAATGCGTGTAGCCGCCCTTCCGACCGCCAAGCGAGACGGGAATGACCTGGCCGGTCTCGGTATAGTCGCCGAAGCCCGTCGAGTCGGGCATGCGGATGAACTCGTACTTCACCAGGGGATCGTCGACCTGCAGCGGCTCGGGCACGACGGCGCGCAGCTTCTGCGGGTCGGTGCGGTAGGTGATGATCAGATACTCGCGATCGATGAACCGATAGGGGCCGAGGGGAAATGCCGGGCTCGTCAGCGGCATGGCGAAGGCGCTCTTGCGGACGTCACTCTCTTTCATGGTCGCTCACCTTTTCAGATACTGATGAAGTCTCACTCGCGCCCGTCCTGCGCGAGATCGAAGGTGAATACGCCTTCGCGGTTGTCGGGACGCTGCAGCACTTCGGGATGGCGCAGGGTGCGCGCGGCGTCGAGATAGCCTGCGCGCCAGTGCTCTTCCATGCTCAGGCGCGAGAACTCGTAGTCCTTCGACTGGCCCTCGTAGTGCTTGGTCCGGTAGATAAGATGGACGATGTTGAAGACCTTGTGATCGGCGAGAGGCTGCAGGAACTTCGCCTCCTCGCTGTTCCTGAGGTCGTCGGGCAGGCGCTCCAGCAGCGTGCCCAGCGCACAGCGCATCTTCTGCAGGCGCTTGAAATTGTCGGTGTTGGCGCGCGTGCGGCTCGAGTACTGGATCTCCTTCTGCCGCATCGCGACCTCCGAGAGATCGCGGGGAAAGTCGCCGCGCGCGCTCCAGAGGTCGACCTGGAACGCCAGCGTGTCCATGCGCGGCTCGCTCTGGACCACCCAGTGCAGGGGCGTGTTCGAGATCAGGCCGCCATCCCAATAGTATTCGCCGTCGACCTCAACGGCCGGGAAGCCCGGCGGAAGGGCGCCGCTGGCCATGACATGCTCGGGCCTGATGTGGTGCGTGGTGCTGTCGAAATAGACGAAGTTCCCGGTGCGCACGTTCACGGCGCCGACGCTCAGCCGCGTCTCGCCGTTGTCGATCCGGTCGAAATCGACGAACCGCTCGAGCGTCGCGCGCAGGTGCGTCGTTTCGTAGTGACTGGTCGCCTCGAGGGAGCCGGGCGGGTGCAGCCATGCCGGCGGCAGGCGCGGCGCAAAGAAGCCGGCCGCGCCGCCGACCAAGGCCGCGGCGGCGCTGACCTGGTTGAGCCAGCTGCGCGCCATCTCGCCGCGCGCGAGGTGATCCGCCAGCAGGCCGGTCCAACCGTCCAGCGGATTGTCGGTGATGCTTTCCCAGAAGGCGCGCAGCCGGTCGACGCGGTCCGTCGGGGCGTTGCCCGCAATGATCGCTGCGTTGAGGGCGCCGATGGAGATGCCGGCGACCCAATCGGGATGCAGGTCGGCCTCGGCCAGCGCCTGATAGACGCCCGCCTGGTAGGCGCCGAGTGCGCCGCCGCCCTGGAGCAGCAGCGCGATGCACTCGAACGGCGGCCGGTTCGCTCCGTGATGCGTCTTCTTGATCGGATGACGGGACATGGATCAGGGGACCCCAACGGCTGCGCCAAATGCGGCGGGCGCCGATGGCCCCGCCGCCGACCCTTCAGCCCAACTACACTGCCGAATAGGCAGGGTTGTGGGCCGATCGCCCGGCCGCGTCAATGGCGCGCGCCTGCGGCCGATTGTCTGGCGGCAGCAGTGCGGTCCGCGGTCGTGGTGCGAATGGGCCTGAGGATGCCGATCTTCGGGTCCTTGACCAGGTGCACGACGCGCGTGAAGAGGTGGTCGTGGCGCTTGCGCTGTCCGATGTCGATGACCGCGGCGCCGGCCAGCAGGTCTTTGAACACCCCCAATATCCGTTCGCGCACATGCTCCTCGAGGGAATCGAGGGCCTGGTCGATGACGACCCAGCGCGGCTTGTGCAGCGGCAGGCGCGCGAAGACCACGCACTGCTGATCGTCGTCACTGAGTTCCCTGTCCCAGCGGGCTTCCTTGTCGAGCGACGTCGTCAGTTGGTTCAGGCCGCAGCATTCGAGCGCGGCGACGAGCTCGCTGTCTTTATACGTCGTTTCCGGCAAGGGATAGGCGAGAGCCGCACGCAACGACCCCGGCGGCACATAGGGCCGACGCGGGACGAACATCACGCTTTGGCGCGGCGGCAAGGCGATGCGCCCCGCCCCCCACGGCCACAGCCCGGCAAGAGCGCGGAACAGCACCGATTTGCCTGTGCCCGGCTCGCCCAAGATCACGATGCGGTCGCCGGGAGCGACCTGAACGTGGCGCTCGCTCAGCATGGTGGAGCCGGTCGGAGAGGCGATCTCCAGATTCTCGATCTCGAATTTGTCGTCTGCCCCCTCGGCAACCTCGATCCGGCTTGCAGCCGTGCCCAGGTCGTCCATGCTCACGACCGCCTGGCGGAAGGAGGCGACGCGCAGCAGAGTCGCGCGCCAGTCCGCGATGTTGCTGAAGTTGTCGATGAACCAACGCAGCGCCTGCTGCACCTGGATGAAGGCCCCAACCGCCATCATCAGCTCGCCGAAGGTGAGATCGTTGCCGAAGTAGCCGGGTGCCGCCGCCAGGATCGGCGCGATGATGGTGAACCAGCCGTAGCCGGCGGTGACCCAGGTAAGCCGCGTCTGCTGCCTGACGATGCGGCGCATGATCCGGATGACGCGATCCAGTTCGGCACTCAGCCGCAGCCTCTCGTCCTCCTCGCCGCCATGGAGAGCGATGCCGTCGATATGCTCGCTGACGCGCACGAGGCCGAAGCGTAGCCGGGCCTCTCGGCCGTAGCGCTCCGATTGCAATCCGATCAGGGGTTTTCCCACCCGCCAACTGAGCAAGGACGCGGTGCCGGCATAGATGAGCGCGCTCCAGACGAGATAGCCGGGGACCACAAAGTTCTCCCCATGCACATGGAAGGTCACGCTCGCGGACAGGATCCAGAGCACGCCGATGAAGCTGCCGAGCAGAAGCGTGGACTGCAGAAGACCGATGCCGAGGTCGGTCGACAGCTCCGTCAGATGGCGCGTATCTTCATGGACGCGCTGGTCGGGGTTGAGGCCGATTTCGCCAGCGCTTGCGATGCGAAAGGCCCGCCGCGGTCGCAGCCACTCGTTGAGCAGATCCTTCGCCAGGCCTTCGCGCAGCTTCACCTTGGTGCGCAGGTTCAGCCACATCTGCGCGACGTTCAGCGCCAATAGCCCGCTGGCGATTGCCGCGAAGACCACGAGTTGTTGAAGAAAAACGGGCAGATCCTTGCGCGAGAGGGCGTCGTAAAAGGGCCGGTTCCAGGCGTTCAGCAGGACCTGCCCATAGGCGGTCGCTCCGACGACCACGACGATGGCGGCACCGAGCAGAAAGAGTTTGTTGCGCTCCGGCGAGGCCATGAAGGCGCGCACCATGATCATCGACTGCGCCACCAGACCTTCGCTTGCCGGCGGCGCACCGGGCTCCGGCGCAGCCGATGGCTTGTCAGGTTGGTCGTTCATGAGGCCGTCTCCCTTCACCCGCACCACCGCGCCGATCGGCGCTCGTCACGGCGTCGGCCGGCAACTCCTCCATACAACGAGAATGCGGACGATTGATACCGGGTCAAGCCCGCGGATCGTCCCTAGGCGCGCACCCGCGTCTTCTCCGGATCGTAGAACGGGAAGCGGACGACCCGGGCGGGGATGCGCTTCTGGTGGCCGTCGAGCTTGCCGATCTCGACCTCGGTGCCGAGGGCGGCGCAGGCCACGTCCATGCGGCAGAGCGCGATGCTCTTCTTCAGCAATGGGCTCTTCATGCCGCTGGTGACGACGCCGACCTGGGCGCGGCCTTGATGCACACAGTCGCCGTGGCCGGCGGCCTCGCCGCCGGCAAGATCGAGGCCGACGAGGACGCGTTGCGGATGCTCCTTCCGCTTCAGCAACGCGTCGCGGCCGATGAACTCCTCGTTGCCCTTGAGGGCGACGGTGAAGCCGATACCGGCCTCGAAGGGATCGGTCTGGTCGCTGAACTCGTAGCCGAAGAAGATGAGGCCGGCCTCGATCCGCACCATGTCGAGTGCCTCCAGGCCCAGGGGTTTGAGGTCGTGCGGCTTGCCTGCCTCCCACACCGCATCCCAGACGGCCGGCGCATCCTTCGGATGGCAGAAGATCTCGTAGCCGAGTTCGCCGGTGTAGCCGGTGCGGCTCACCACCACGGCCGGCCCGTTCCAGTCACCGAGGCGCGCGATGGCGAGGTGGAACCAGGCCAATTCTGCCAAGCTCGGCTGGCCCGGCGGCGTCCACACGACCTGCTTCAGGATGTCGCGGCTCTTCGGTCCCTGCACGGCGATGTTGTGCAACTGATCGGTAGAGGATTTGACCCAGACCTTCAGGCCGCGCTTCTCGGCGATCTCGCGCAACCATTTGCCGTCATACTCGTCGCCGCCGATCCAGCGGAAGTTGTTCGGTCCAAGGCGGAACACGGTGCCGTCGTCGAGCATCCCGCCGTGTTCGTAGCACATGGCGGTATAGACCACCTGCCCCACCGCCAGCTTGCGGGTGTTGCGCGTGCAGGCCAGTTGCATGAGCGTCTCGGCGTCGGGCCCCAGCACCTCGAACTTGCGCAGCGGCGACAGGTCCATCACCACCGCCTTCTCGCGGCAGGCCCAGTATTCGTCGACGGCGCCGTGGTTGTTGAACCGGGTCGGCAGCCAGAAGCCGCGATACTCGGCGAAGTTGCGGGTGAGCGCTGAGGTGCGCAGGTGAAAGGCGGTCTCGCGCGTGAGGCGCGGCTCTGCGTCGGGGGCCATGCGGAAGGCGATCGCTCTGCTGAAGGTGTGTTCGGCGGGATAGACGCGGACGTGGATGTCGGTCGGGTTCCATGCGTTGGCCGCGTCGATGTCATCAGGGCAGGCCGAGGAAGCGCAGACGATGTCGGTCGTCGCGCGCAGCAGCACGTAGTCGCCCGGCCGCGACCAGGGCTCATCGAGGAAATAGGCGTTCTGGGCGTTGATGCCGGTGTTGTAGAAGAAGTTGATGGCGGCCCAGCCGCCGCGCGCCGCGACGCCGAAGGCGGCGAGCGCGGCGTTGAAGTTGTCGGTGCAGTTGGCGTGGCCGGGATAGCCGAGGGCGTCGTAGTAGCGGGCCGTGCAGGCGAGGCCGAAGGAATCGTGGCGGCCGACGGTGTCGCGCACGACCTCGACCAGCGGCTGCAGGTCGTGATCGAAGAACTTGCTGTAGAGGCCCGGGCCGGGATAGCCGAGGCCGATCATGCTGCGCGTCGCCGTCATGTCGAGGCAGCGCTCGACACCCTGATCGAGCCTGCGCGCATCGAAGGCCTGGAAGTCGGAGCACTGCCGCCCGGCCACGTCGATGATCTGGATGTACTCGCCGGCCTTCACCAGGTAGCCCTGGGCGGTGCAGCGGTCGATGCGCATCTCCGCACGCGGATCGGCGAGCGGCTCCGGCAGCGGCGGTGCCACGATGTTGGGCACGGCGGCGCGCCGGACGATGACCGACAGGTCGGTCGGCGGATCCTGCCCATCGGCAGGCATCGGACCGCCGGGCGCGTGGACGATGGCAATGCCGTCGCGCTCCGCCGTCAACGCGACCGTCTCGCCCGGCCGCGAGTCGCCTTCGAACAGGAGCGCGGCTTTGCCGATGCCGCCAGTAAGCCCGCGCCGGCGCAGTGCGGCCGCAATCGTCCGCGCGTCCTCCCCCTGGCCGGCGAGGAGCCGGGTGATGCCGGCGGACTCGGTTCCCGCCTTGAGGCCGAGCGCCGCGAGATCCTCGCGACCGTCGGCACTGAATACGGCGATCTCGCAGCATTGGCGGCCTTCGCGGTCGACGATCGTGAGACGGTCGCACGCAAAGACCTGCACGACGATCGCGCCGCCGCCGCTGACCTTGTAGCGTTCCGTGCCTGGGTCGAAGGCGGGCAGGCCGGGTTCGCGGAGTTGGGCGAAGCGCGGCATGTATGGCGTGTAGTTCATGGCGGCCGATCTTCGATCATCCGTCGCAGCGCCGCAAGAGCGGCGGTCACCAATCACCGGTCGGAACCGGTGCGGCTCCGTCCTATTGCACCGTCGAGGATGAACCGACGGCAGAATTGAGGATGTCGAAGATGGCCTGATCCGCTGCCTGGGCGGTCGCTTGGTCATTCACCGAGATGTGACTCACCATGAAGGCACCGGCCGGCGAGTAGGTCTTGTAGATCGAGTAGTAGGTGTACCAGGACCGGTCTCCATCGTGGCAAGACACGGCCAGACGCCGCACGACATCGCCGTTGCTCATCGTCGAGTTGACGGTGGCGCTGGCGACCTCGCCCTTGCAAGCATTGTTGTCGTCAGCGGCCAAGCGCGCGGTTGCTTCCTCGGGCACCACCTCGCCGACGACCACGGACACGGCGCCATAGGTCGAGCCGTGGCCCCAGACGAGGTCGCGATCTCTGAGAAGGTCCGGAACGGCGCTCCCCTGCAGCACCTGGAACCGCGCGAGGCGCGAATCCTCGAGCAGCGCCCGGAACAGCTCGATGGCATTGGAGCGCTGCTTGCCGACATCGGTCGTGCTCGCCGTCTGGCCACCGCCTTGATTGCTGCTGAAGGGATTCGACCCGCTGCCGCTGAACGGGTTGCTCGAGCTGCCGCCGCTGAAGGGATTCGTGTTGCCGCCAGCGCGGGCATTCTGCACGTAGCATTCCCGCAGCCTCTGCAGCGCGGTCTTGGTCCCCTCCAGGCGGAACAAGAAGCTGTCCGACTGCGCGCTCACGCGCAGGACGCTGCCATAGCGCAAGGCATCCAGCAGACCGCCCGGTTCCTCGAAGCTGATGTCGACGGCATTCGTGTCATAGGCATAGGCCCGATAGGTCCCAGACCACATCCAGTCGACGTCGAGCCCGACGCTGAATCGGTCCCCCACGGTCAGGCGCCAGTCCGGGTGGGTGAACGAGATGTGGAACGTCTGATCGGCGCGTCTCATCTTATTTGCTCCAATACTATCGAGAAATCGTAAACAGAACAACGCCGGCACGGTTGACGAATACAAAGCGTTATAGTGTCGTCGAAGCACCCGGCAGAGTACGAGATCGCCGGCAGAGCATCGATAGGGGGAAACGCCATGCCGAAGACCATGCGCGCCGCCATGCTGCGCAAGCTGAAGACGCCGCTCAAGATCGAGACGCTGCCCGTGCCCGAACCGAAGGCGGGGGAGGTGCTGATCAAGGTGGCTGCCTGCGGCGTCTGCCACAGCGACGTGCATGCCGTCGACGGCGACTGGGACCCGCTGCCGAACCTGCCGCTCATTCCGGGCCACGAGGTCACCGGCCACGTCGCCGCGCGCGGCCCCTATGTCCAGGACCTCAAGGACGGCGATGTCGTGGGCGTGCCCTGGATGTGGAGCGCGTGCGGCGGCTGCGAGCATTGCCTGGCCGGCAATGAGACCATCTGCGCCGGCGGCGAGGCGACCGGCTATTCGAAGCCCGGCGGCTATGCCGAGTACATCGTGGCGCCGGCGGCCTATGTCGGCCGCCTCCCCGCCAAGGCCGACCTCATCGGCTTGGCGCCGGTGCTGTGCGCTGGTGTCACGGTCTACCGCGGCCTCAAGCGCACCATGGCGAGGCCGGGCCAATGCGTGGCCGTCTTCGGGGTCGGCGGGCTCGGCCACCTCGCGGTGCAGTACGCCAAGGCGATGGGCTTGCAGGTGGCGGCCATCGATGTGGCCGACGACAAGCTGCGCCTGGCCGCGGCGCTTGGCGCCGACATGGTGGTGAACGCGAAGAAGACCGACCCGGTCCGTGCCTTGACGAAAGAGCTGGCCGGAGGCCCGCACGCTGCTGTCGTCACGACGCCGGCCAAGATCGCCTTCGATCAGGCGGTCCGCTCCCTGCGCCCGAGCGGAGTCTGCAGCTTCATCGGCGTGCCCGGGCGCGAGGGCAACGAACTGCCGATATCCATCGGCAACGTGATCAATCGAGAGCTGTCGCTGCGCGGCTCCAATGTGGGCTCGCGGCTCGACCTGGCGGAGGCGGTCCGCTTCGCGGTCGAGGGGCAGGTGAAGGTCAAGGTCGAGCGCCAGCCGCTGCGGGCCGTCAACAAGGTGTTCGAGCGCATGCGCCGCGGCAAGATCGTCGGCCGCGTCGTGCTGGACATCGCCGCCGCGGGCTAGTGCTTCGGATACTTGATCGAGAGGATCTCGAGCGAGAGATCGCCGGTCGGGCGCTTCCACACCACGGTATCGCCGACGGCGGCGCCGTTGAGCGTCTTGGCCAAGGGCGAGACCCAGCTGATCCGGCTGTGCTTGGGATCGGCCTCGTCCTCGCCGACGATGCGGAACTTGCGCTTCTCGTCGTTGTCGTCGACGGTGTCGACCATGGCGCCGAAGCCCACCCGATCGGGCGGCTGGCTCTCGGGATCGATGAGGATGTGCCGCTCGATCCGCTCCTGGAAGTAGCGGATGTCGCGCTCCACCAGCTTCAGGTGCTCCTTGTCCAGCATCTCCGGCTCGCCGCCCTCGGTGAGATGGCGGCGTTCCTCCTGGAGCTTGGCAAGCTGCTCCTGCAGCGCCTTGAGCCCGGACGCGGTCACGTAGTTCGGATGGGGACTCTGCGGGCGTTCCGGCAGCTCTTCGCCGGGCTGCTCGCCATCCGCCTCTTTCACGAAGGCACGACTCATCGCCTGCACTCCCTTGGGATGCCCCATCAGCATAAGTCCGGAAGCCAACCACATTCCAGGTGATTGTTGCGGGGGCATTTATCGGGTTAGATCGCCGGGACAGGGTAAATGGGGTATCGGAATGGCATCGGGAGCGGCGGTCTGCGTCCTGGAAATCCGCAGCAATCTTGGCGAAGGCCCGCTGTGGCATGGGGCCGAACGGCGGCTCTACTGGCTTGATCTGCTGCGGCCCGCGATCTACCGCTTCGACCCCGCCAGCGGCCGCAACGAGCAGGTGCGGGCGGACATCGGGAGCTACATCGGCGGCCTGGTGTTTCGCGGGCGCGGCGGCTGGATCGTGGTCAAGGAGGACGGGATCTCCGCGGTCGATGCCGTCAGCGGCCGCCGGCAAGTGCTGCTGCATCCGGAGGCCGGCCTGCCGGGAAACTGGTTCAACGACTGCAAATGCGACCGGCAGGGCCGGCTGTGGACCGGCAGCGCCGACCGCGGCGAGAAGGAGGCGAGCGGGAATCTCTATGTCATCGACCCCAAGCTCGCCGCCCGCAGGGTCGACAGCGGGATCATCTGCTCGAACGGACCGGCCTTCAGCCCGGACGGGCGGACTGCCTACTTCGCCGACAGCTACGTCCGCCGGATCTATCGGTACGACATCGACCCCGCGACCGGCGAAGTCGGCGCGCGGCGTGCCTTCGCGACTATCCCCGACGACGCCGGCTTTCCCGACGGCATGACCGTGGACGCCGAGGGCTTCCTGTGGAACGCCCACTGGGACGGCTGGCGCGTCACGCGCTACGCGCCCGACGGCCGCATCGATCGGGTCGTCAAGGTCCCGGTGCCGCGGCCGACCGCACCCGCCTTCGGTGGCGAGGATCTGGCGACGCTCTACATCACCAGCGCCAATGGCGGGCTGAGCGAGGCCCAGCTCAAGGAGGCGCCGCTCTCCGGCAGCCTGTTCGCCTGCGACCCGGGCGTGCGCGGGTTGCCCGAACCGAGCTTCGCGGGATAGGGCGGCGGCATGAAATCCTGCGACGTCCTGATCGTCGGCGGCGGCGTGATCGGCAGCGCCATCGCCTACTTCCTGGCCGGGCGGACCGACTTCAAGGGTTCGATCGTCGTCGTCGAGAAGGACGCGACCTACGAGACGGCGGCGACGCCGCGCTCGGCGGGCGGCGTGCGCCAGCAGTTCTCGACGCCTGAGAACATCCAGATGTCGATGTTCGGCGCGGCCTTCATCAAGAGCGCCGGCGAGCACCTCAAGGTCGAGGGCGAGGTCGTGGACCTGCCCTTCACGGAATGGGGCTATCTGTTCCTGGCGACGGCGACGGGACTGGAGACGCTGCGCACCAATCATACCGCGCAGACCGCGCTCGGCGCCCGGGTGGCGCTGCTGACCCCGTCGGAGCTGAAGGCGCGGTTCCCCTGGCTGCGGGTCGATGACCTCGCCGGCGGCTGCTTTGGCCTGGCGAACGAGGGCTGGACCGATCCCTATGGGCTGCTGCAGGCCTTCCGGCGAAAGGCGCGGGCGCTCGGCGCGACCTATGTCTCGGACGAGGTGATAGGTCTCGAGCGCGCGGGCAGCCGGATCGTGAGCGCGAGCTTGCGCGCGGGCGGCCGCGTCGCCTGCGGCGCGGTCGTTAATGCCGCCGGCTATCATGCGCGCGAGATCGCCGCCATGATCGGCACCGGCCTGCCGGTGCGGCCGCGCAAGCGCATCGTCTATGTCTTCGATTGCCGCGACAAGCCGGAGCGCGCGCCGCTCACCATCGATCCCACGGGCGTGTGGTGCCGGCCGGAGGGCGCCCACTTCATCGGCGGCATCTCGCCGCCGGAGGCCGAGGACCCGGACTCGACGGACTTCGAGATCGAATATGGCCTGTACGAAGACGTCGTGTGGCCGACGCTGGCGCACCGCATCCCCGCCTTCGAGGCGATCAAGCTGGTGCGCGCCTGGGTCGGGCACTACGACTACAACACGCTCGACCAGAACGCGATATTGGGGCCGCATCCCGAGATCGGGAACTTCTACTTCGCCAACGGGTTTAGCGGGCATGGGCTGCAGCAGTCGCCGGCCGTCGGCCGCGCGATCGCGGAATGCATTGCCTATGGTGGGTACCGCAGTCTCGATCTGCGCCGCTTCGGCTTCGAGCGGGTGTTGAATAATCGGCCGATCTTGGAGTTGAACGTGGTGTAATTCGAATAGCCGATGAGTATGCACTAATCTTGTCCGACAAGTATAGGTTGGATTTTCCTTAAGTCTTTCGACGGATTTGCGGTTCAGTTTTGCGGAGGATCGGCGTAGTTTTCTCTTGATCGCAGGATCAAGAGTGGCAGTGGGGATCTCGTGGCGATACCGTACAGCAGCGAAGAGGCTCGCCTGCATGCGGTTGTCAATACCGCGGTACACGGGGTCATACTCATCGACTCCGCCGGCATCGTGCTCATGTTCAATCCCGCCTGCGAGCGTTTGTTCGGCTATCGCGCCGACGAGGTGATCGGCAAGAACGTCAAGATGCTGATGCCCTCGCCCTACCGCGAGGGGCATGACGACTACATCGGCAACTACCTGAAGAGCGGCAAGGCCAAAGTCATCGGCATCGGCCGCGAGGTCGTGGCGCAGCGCAAGGACGGCTCGACCTTTCCCATGGACCTGCAGATCGGCGAGGCCAAGCACGAGGACACCGTCGCCTTCGTCGGCATCATCCACGACCTGACCGAGCGCAAGCGCGTCGAGCGGTCGCTGCAGGAGAGCGCGGCGCGCCTCAAGGCGGTGGTGGACACGGCGGTCGACGGCGTGATCCTGATCGACATGCAGGGCATCGTGCTGATGTTCAATCCCGCCTGCGAGAGGCTGTTCGGCTATCGCGCCGACGAGATCATCGGCAAGAACGTGAAGATGCTGATGCCGCCGCCCTATCGCGACGAGCACGACCGCTACGTCTCCAACTATGTCCATACCGGCGAGCGCAAGATCATCGGCATCGGCCGCGAGGTGACGGGCCAGCGCAAGGACGGCTCCACCTTTCCCATGGACCTCTCGGTCGGCGAGGCGAAGCAGGAGGGCGGCTCGATCTTCGTCGGCATGATCCACGACCTCAGCAGCCGCAAGCGCACGGAGGAGCAGCTGGCGCAGGCGCAGAAGATGGAGGCCGTGGGCCAGCTCTCGGGCGGCCTCGCCCACGACTTCAATAATCTGCTGACGGTCGTGGTCGGCAACGCCGAGACCCTGAGCCTGGCCCTCAAGGCGCGCCCCGACCTGAAGCAGGCGGCCGACATGATCGCGACCGCCGGGGAGCGCGGCGCCGAGCTGACGCGCCGACTGCTGGCGTTCAGCCGGCGGCAGATGCTGCAGCCGGCGGAGATCAACTGCAATCGGCTGATCGATTCGATGCAGCGCATGCTCTGGCGCACCCTGCGCGAGGACATCGAGATCCGCATCGCGCTGGCGCCGGACCTGTGGCCCGCCTTCGCCGACGGCGGCCAGCTGGAGACCGCGATCCTGAACCTGGCGATCAATGCCCGCGACGCCATGCCGGCCGGCGGCAGCCTGACGATCTCGACCGCCAACGTGGCGGTCGACGAGCACTACCGCGACCGCTATCCGGAGGTGACGCCGGGCAACTACGTACTGATCGCCGTGACCGACACCGGCGACGGCATGACGCCGGAGGTGCTGGCCCGCGCCTTCGAGCCCTTCTTCACCACCAAGGAGGTCGGCAAGGGCAGCGGCCTCGGCCTCAGCATGGTGTACGGCTTCATGAAGCAGTCGAACGGCCATGTCTCGATCTACAGCGAGGTCAATCTCGGCACGACCGTGCGGCTCTACCTGCCCGCCCACAGCACCCTGCCGGCCGACGTCACGGTCGCCAGCACCGCGGCCGAGGGCGAGCCGCCGCGCGGCCGCGAGACCGTCCTGGTGACCGAGGACGATCCGTTCGTGCGCGCCTACGTGGTGGGCTCGCTCGAGGACCTCGGCTACCGCGTCATCGCCGCGCAGGATGCGCGCGAGGCGCTGACCCACCTGACCCAGACCGGCGACATCGACCTGCTCTTCACCGATATCGTCATGCCCGGCGGGCTGAACGGCTGGGAGCTGGCCGAGAGGGCGCAACAGATCAAGCCGTCCCTCAAGCTGTTGTTCACCTCCGGCTACGCCCTGGAGACGCTGGTGGCGCGCGGCCGCATCCATCCGGACACCGCCATCCTCAACAAGCCCTATCGCCGGCCCGAGCTCGCCCGCCGCCTGCGCGAGACCCTGGACGCGCCGCAGGTGGTGGCGGCGCCCCCGATGGGGAAGTGACCCGGCGAATCCGGGCGATGGACCCCATGCCCAGCGGAGACTAGGCCGCCGGAGCCGCGGCCAATCCGTCCGTGCCGTCGTTGGCGGGCGTGCCGGGTTGCCGCTCGGGACCGCCCCAGACCATGCCCGCGATCTTCGTGGGACCGTCGGGTCCGCCGGCGAGGCGCTGCAGCGTGAGCAGGCCGCGGCGGAAGCGGTCGCCCAGGCGGGCGGCGGCCGCGGCGAGCAGGAGGGCGACGGCCGGCTCGTGCTCGCTCGCGACGGCGCGGTCGAAGGCTCGATCGGCGCAGCCGGCCAGCCGCATGGCGAGGTCGTGGACGGCGCCCAGCTCGTAGGTGAAGAGGCGGGAGAGGAAGCGGACGCCGCTGCGGTCGGCGGCCGCCCACGCCAGGTCAGGAACGCCGGCCTCCTGCGCCAGGGCGGCGGCCGCCTCGAGGGCGAGGCCGCGCAGCATCTGCGAGCGCTCGCTGGGCTCGGCCTTGGGCGCGGGCGGCTCGTGGGCGGCGCGGGCGGCTTTGGCTGCGGCGATGCGGCGGTCGAGCTCCTCGGGCGAGCATTTCTCGTCGGCGTAGCGATAGGCCAGCCAGATGCCCTCGTCGTCCGCCGGCAGATCGGAGCGCAGGCGGCGGAGCGCGACCAGGCCGAGCCGCACCTGCTCCATCAGCCGGCCGGCCACGGCCGCCAGGCGGGCGGCCGCGAGCTCGGCGGCCGGATCGTCGCAAGCGGGCAGGTCGGCGGTTTCATCGGGGCCGTTCACGTCCTCCGCGTAGTTGAGCATGTCGTCGCTGACGGCGGCGATGCGTTGCATCAGGCGGTGGCTGGCGGCCAGTTCGTGGGCCAGCATGGCCGCCAGCACCTCCAGGCCGGCTTCGTCATCGGCAGCGCCGGCCAGCAGCTCCTCCGGCGCGGTCTTCACGGCGAGCTTGGCCGCCTCCCTTTGGGCCGACTTGATCCGTTCCTTCGTGGTCATGGCTTGGTGCTCCTTGCTGAGGGGGAAGCATGGAGTATACCTAGAACATAGAGCGAACACAAGTGCAAATTGACACACGATGACGTAACGCAATTTACGCGTAAATAATAATGATGCCTGTGCTTCTGCCCTTCGTAGGAAGGGGTGACGGGGCACGCCCGACTCTTGGCGCGCGCTTCGCGCAGACCCATCCCTCTTCCGAACCTTGCAAGCCTCGCGCGCCATCGTCTTGCGGCAACGCTCAGTAGAGAGTGCCAACTCTACTCACGTGGCTATTCCGCCGAGCATTTCGCCGGAATTGATCGCGCAATCCCCTCAGGGCTACCCTGCAACTGTCAGCGGATAGGCGGCCTCGACAAGGCCGCTGGGAAACGACAGGGCAACAGTCAGTTCAATTGCCTTGCGGCGCCCCACCGAGCAGAAATGTCGGCGGGTTGCCGGCCATGAAGCGCTGCCGCAACTCGGCAAGCTGTGCCTCGCTCACGCACAACCGGCCCGCCGAGAACGCCCGAGGATCGGGTGTGTGCATCAGATGGGCCTGCATTTCGTTGATCATCAGCGTCTCGTCGTCCTCGTTGTAGCCAGATTTTGACAGCATGGCCCGGAACAGATCGCGCTCTTTTCCGGTCAACCGGGCGCGCCAAAACCACTCGCAATAGCGCCGGTAGGCCTCGTTGGTGAAGAACTCGCCGTGGCTCACCTCGTGATGCAAGATCGTGGCGCGCAACGAAGCGTCGATAGTTTCGTTTTGCGGCGTCGCGGGATCGTCGCGTTGCAGCTGGACCGTCGTCACCACGGCGACCTGGGGTTCTCCGGGTGCGTAGCCTTCTGCGCCCCTGGCAACGATCACGCCCAAGGCGAGCAGGAGGTCGCGCAAGCGCACCTCCGCCTCGTTCAGCGATTGCCGCTCGAAGCTCGCCAGCGAGTAGAAGCGGGCTAAGGCCGGAGCTGCATAGTCGTGTCCGATGTAGAAGGTCGCTGCGCTGCTTCCTTCCGCTTGGATCAGCGCCGTCAGTTCGCCCTCGGCCAGTACACGGTCGCGTGGCGCCCCCGTCTTCTCGATGAGCGCCGCGAGCCGATTCATCATTTGGCCCTGTTCTGCCAGCGTCGCGAAATCGACTACTATGATGCGAGGATTTTCACGCAGACGATAGACAGCGGTCTGGACGGAGCGCGCGCCAAGGATGGTCTCGAAGGTCGCCGTCACGACTGAGGCCTGGACGTTGGGCGGAAGCGCAACCGGGGTGTCGATCGGCGTGAGCGGGGCTGCGGACCACTGCGTGCGGCCCTCGACGAGCGATTCCCACACCACGCTGCCGACAAGTCCGCATGCGATCAGAACCGCAGTTGCCAGCATTATACTTGCGGCGGCTGTATGCGAACGCCACCAAGGTCTCCTGCGCTCCCACGTCATGTTCTGCTCGCGCGACTCCGCTGAAAACCACTCGCCTGGACTATAGCGCCAATTCGACGCTCCAGGGAGGCTGGTGCGCGACGGTGACGGAGGGAAAGTGCCGTGCCAAGGTTCCGGCCGACGCTACCGCGAGCTTCCGACGGAGACGCCCTGCTAAGACGGCGATTCCCGCCTTCCGGGCTGATTATCTTTGCCGAGCGCCTCGCCGGAATTGACCGCGCAATCCCCCATGGCTACCCTGGCAGCGATGGTTCCCCTCGGGGATCAAAAGGGAATGTGGTGAGGGCGGCGACGCCCAAGTCCACGGCTGCCCCCGCAACTGTCGGCAGATAGCCCGCCTCCACAAGGCCACTGGGAAACCGGGAAGGCGGAGTCGGGCATCCATCTGCAAGCCAGGAGACCTGCCATCACGGTCGTCAGAGCAGAGCCATCGGGCGGGGTGTCCCGATGTTTGCGCTTAGCCTGCGGGCCAGGCGCGCTCCCTGCAATGACACGAGACGGCAACTGCAGGGAGCATCCGATGCTTGTCGCGATCAAACGTCTTTTTGATGAAACGTCACCCGATCTCCGCGGGAGGCTGGTCACCGCCTACGCCGCGCTTTTTGTGCTGAATGTCGGCGCGTGGCTGTGGGCCTGCATCAGCTTCTACGACGCCCCGGCGCTTCTCGGGGTCGCCCTGGTCATCTACGGACTCGGGCTCCGCCACGCGGTCGATGCCGACCATATCGCCGCCATCGACAACGTCACCCGAAAGCTCATGCAAGCGAGGCAGCGCCCGGTCGCCGTCGGCTTCTTCTTCGCCTTGGGTCATTCCGCCGTGGTGATCATTGCAGCCGGGGGCGTCGCCATAGCCGCCTCTTTGCTCAGCAGCATCGCCGCTCTGCAGAGCATCAGCGGCACGATCGCCACATCGGTCTCGGCCTCGTTCCTGCTGGCGATCGCGGTGATGAACATCGTCATCTTCGCTTCGATCTACAAAAGCTATCGCCGCGTCCGGCGCGGCGGCGCCTATGTGGAGGAAGATCTCGATCTCCTCCTCAACAACCGCGGCATGCTGTCGCGGCTCTTCCGGCCCCTATTCCGCCTGGTGACCAAGAGCTGGCATATGTTCCCACTGGGGGTCCTGTTCGGGCTCGGCTTCGACACCGCCACGGAGGTGGCCATGTTCGGCATCGCGGCCGCCCAGGCCGCCAAGGGCATACCGCTCGAAGCGATCCTGGTCTTTCCGGTCCTCTTCGCGGCCGGCATGTCCCTCGTCGACACGACCGACGGCGTCCTGATGCTCGGCGCCTACGACTGGGCGTTCGTGAAGCCGATCCGCAAGCTCTACTACAACATGACGATCACCCTTGTCTCGGTAGTTGTCGCCGTCTTCATCGGCGGGATCGAGGCGCTCGGGCTCATCGGGGACAAACTCGCGCTCACCGGCAGCTTCTGGGACGGGATCGACGCCGTGAACGACAACTTCAACAATCTCGGCTTTGCGATCATCGGAATCTTCCTCGCGGCCTGGGCATTGTCCTACGCGATCTACAAGGCGAGGCGACTGGACGATCTCGACATTCGCGTCTCCGGGGGATGATCAGAAGGTGCGGCCGAGGAGGCGCTCGATGGAGCGCCTCCTCCTGCTATGGGAGCACTGGCGGAGAAAAGGCATGACAGACAGCGCGACATGGGCCGCACCCACAGCGAAGTGGGTCGGCCCGACCAGAGGCGATGTGCGCATCGGTTCGGACCAGCACAAGCAGCTCTTCTGCCGCATGCTGCTGGACACCTACGACCCGTACAAGCCGGCCGTCATCCCCTGGCCGAAGCTCGAGCCGGCGGCACTCGCGCGCCTGACCGGGCTGCCGATCTGGGGGCTCGCCGTCGAGACCGAGGGATATGCCGGCCTGCGTATGCAGGCGATGGCCGACGTGACCGACGACCCGCTGATCCGCGAGGCCATCGCCTTGAACGCCTTCGAGGAGCGGCGGCACAAGGACGTGCTGGCCCACATGATACGGTTCTACGGGATCGAGATCGGCCCCGAGCCCGACTACCGGCAGCCGAGCGATCCCGAATGGATGTTCGTGCGCACCGGCTACGGCGAGTTCATCGATTCGTTCTTCGCCTTCGGTCTGTTCACGCTGGCCAAGAACTCGGGCTTCTTTCCGGTTGAGCTGGTCGACGTCTTCGAGCCCGTCATCCAGGAGGAGGTGCGCCACAACCTCTTCTTCGCCAACTGGCTCGCCTACCAGCGCGCCCGCTGCCCGCTGTGGCGCCTACCGGGCCTGTTCGCGCGCCGGCTCGGTGCGCTCGGCGTCGAGCTTCGCATCCGCATGCATGTCAGCAACAAGATCGACCACGACAACTTCACCATGAAGGGAAGTGAGGCGATGGGCTTCGACCTCACCTTCCGCGAGCTGATCGACCTCTGCCTCACGGAGAACGATCGCCGCTTCGCCCTCTACGACGACCGCCTGGTGCGCCCGAAGATGGTGGCGCGGCCGGCGCGGCTCGTCCGCGCTCTGTTCGGAAAGCCGCGCCGCGCCGCGCCCTGATCGGATCGCAGTCTTCGGTCGATCAGTTGTCGGGCCCGGTCGCGCCGACCGAGCCCACATGGACCTGCACGTCGACCTTTCCCGCATGCTCGAAGGTCAACGTGAGCGGGAAGACGTCGGACTTCCGCAGCGGCTGGTGCAGTCCCATGAGCATGATGTGGAATCCGCCGGGCTTCAGCTCCGCCGCGGCACCGGCGGCCACCTCGATGCCGTCGACCGGGCGCATCTGCGCAACGCCGTTCTCCACAATATGCGTATGCAGCATCACGGTATCGGCCACGGGCGAGGCCGCGGCCACCAGCTTGTCGCCGCTGGCGCCGTGGTTCTCGATCGTGAGATAGACCGCGCCGGTCGGAGCGGCGCCAGGCGTGGCGCGCGCCCAGGGCTGGGCAATCGTCAGGTCGCCGAGTTTGGTGTCGTCTGCCGCGGCCGTGCCGACAGCCAGCATCAGCAGCAGCGCGCCGATCAGCGTGCGCATTGAATGGGTCTCCTTCTACAACAGGTCCTTGAGACGCTTCGCCATCTCGTCCGCCGAGAGATCGTGCGCCAGGAGCGAATTGAACCGACCGTCGGGGCCGACGACGTAGAGGGCGGTGCTGTGGTCCATCGTGTAGTTCGCTCCGTCGCCGACCTTCTGGTAGTAGACGCGGTAGGCCTTCGCGACGGCGGCGATCTGCTGCGGCGTCCCCGTCAGTCCGACGATGCGGTCGTCGAAGGCCGCGACGTACTGCTTCATGACGGGCGGCGTGTCGCGGTCGGGATCGATCGTGATGAACAGTGGCTGGATGCGCGCGGCCTCGGGGCCGAGCGCATCCAGCGCCCCCGCGATCGTGTTGAGGGCGGTCGGACAGGCATCGGGACAGAATGTGAAGCCGAAATAGACCACCAGCCACTTGCCACGATAGGTCTGGTCCGTGACGGTGCGGCCGTCGCCGTCGACGAGCGTGAACGGCCCGCCGACCGAGGGTCGTCCGGCCGTGTCTCCCGGCAGGTATACGACCCGATACCAGCCGATGACGATGGCTATAGCGAGGGCTGCGCAGATCACGCTGATCGCGATGGCGATGCGGTGCAGCCTCATGATGGCCTCCTTTCCACTGCTTGGTCCGGCGCCGCCGACCGATCCGGCATCCGATCCGTCACGCGCTCCGATATCCCGCTTCCTTGAGCCTTCTCGGCAAAAGGAAATCGATGACCGCGAACGCGACGATGCTGAGTCCGGTGAGCGGGAAGAGCACCGAGACGGCCGCCGCGATGGCGAGGATCGCGCGCGGGATGCGATAGTCCCGGGGATAGAGCGGCGAGCCGATGGTGCCCGCGGGCCGACGCTTCCACCACATCACGACTCCCGACAGGCTCATGAAGACGACGGTCAGGCAGAACAGCGTGTTGAGCACCGTGTTCCAGAGCCCCATGGTCGCCTCGTGCAGCGCGATGCCGACGGCCATGGCCTTGCCGGCGAGGCCGTAGTCGGCGAACTTCACGTCGGCGAGGATCTTGCCCGTGTACTGGTCGATGTGAACGGTTCGGTCGCCCATGGGGTTGGTCGTGTCGGCATCCATCGAGTCGGCGGAGATCGTGTAGACCCCATCCTCTCCGCTCGGCAGGTTGATGCGGAACTGCTCGTTGAAGCCGATCGACTTCGCGAAGGCGGCGACCGAGTCGAGATTGATCGGCGTTCCCGCCGGGATGCCCGTCGATCCCGCATTGGAGCCGGAAGCCGGAAGCGGCGTCTGCTCGAGTGTCCAGGGCTCCTCCTTGAGCGCCCCGTGGTTCATGCTGGCGTGGGTCTTGTCGGAAAGCGGCACATTGTCCCACTTTGCGGCGGGAAAGGTGCTCCAGGCCTGCGTCATCTTCTCGCCCCAGACGCCGGCCCAGGACAGGCCGGAGACGAAGAAAAACAGCAGGACGATGCCGATAAAGAATCCTGCGGTCATGTGGAGCTCCTTCCAGAACTGCCGCCCGCGCGCCCTGATGTCCGGCACGAGCGCCTGCAGGAGGCCGCGTCCGTTGCGCGGCCACCACAGGTAGAGGCCCGTGAGGACGAGGACGATACCCAGACCGGCGGCGGTCTCGATGAGGCGGTCGCCGATCGTGCCGATCAGCAGGGTGCCGTGGATATGGTTGGCCCAATAGAACCAGGTGTCGTCCTTGACGATGGCGCCGAGGATCTTCGACCCATGGGAATCGACGGAGACGACATGGTCCTTGTCGTCGGCATTGACGATGAAGACGCTGGCCCGCTCATCCGTCGGCGCACTGACATACAACCTCACGGTGCCGCCGGGCACAGCGGCCTGGGCGGCCAGCGCCTGCGCGACGATGCTGGCCCGCTCTCCTCCGGAGGCGACGGGGTATTTCTTGCCCAGGAACGTCTCGATCGAATTGCCGTAGACCATGATCAAGCCGGTGACGGCCAGGGTGAGCAGGAACGGCACGACGACGAGGCCTGCGTAGAAATGCCAGCGCCAGACGGCGCGGTAGAGACCGTTGAGCGTGGAAGCGGTGTTTGCGCCGCCTGGTGCGGCCATTGTGATATCCATCGAAGCCCCCGAGATTGACGCCGGCTCGGCGCATGCTTCTGCGTCGCGAGCGGGTGAGTGGCATGGGAACGGCGGGCGAGTCCGCGGGCCGTCATGGACGGCCGTGCGCCTCACCCTCGATTGCGTGCTAGGGGTTCAGGCCGCGAAGGGCGGGGCGCGCGGTCGCGAGTCCGCGTACGGCCGTGCAACGGGCGGCGCGGGGTCGTGGAGGGCCGGTCTCTCGGCCGTCAGGACGATGGACTGCGCCGGCACGGTGGAGGCCGGCACGATGGCGGCCCAGTTCACTGGTTGGATCAGGCAGCAGAGGCAACTATGGTGCGCGCGGGGTGGTCCGGGATCGTGATCGTTGGGCGCATTTCCGCCGGGAACGCAGAGCGAGGCCGGGTCGCCCGCCATGATACTAAACGCATCCGACGGGGCCGCCATAAAGCCGGCGAGGACGCTGAGCAGCATCGCGAACAACGCCAACACGGCCGCCGTCTCGCGCCAGCTGCCGGGCGGCGCAGACATCGCGGTCCGTTTTCGCGTTCTGGGGAATCCCACCATCGCCACCATATACCGTGCCAGCGGCACCGCCTGCTCGCGTGCCAGGGTGGCACGGGGGTCAGCCGGTCGCTCTGCGACATGAGTTCGCAGTCTGCTGCACTGGGATCGGCTGCGCAATGCTTGAGCGCCGAGTGCTCCAGGTCATGGTGCGATCTCGCCCTCCAGGCGGATTTGTTTGAAGTCGCTCACCAGGATATCGATCCGCACGCGCCAGAGCGTGGCACGCGGCAGCGACAATCCGCTGACTTGCCAGACTCCATCCGCTTGTCGCTCGGCGATCCGCCTGATCGGCTCCAAGCCCTGCCGGGGATCGTCGAGCAGCAGGGTGACTTGTTGTGCATCGAGCGGAGCGCCGCCCTTCTTAGGGCGAACCACGATGGTGGTCAGCGCGCCGCGCACGAATGAGGCCTCAATCTCTGCGGTCGCATCGGCCCCATGCAGGTGGATGTCGAGCGTCGCCTGCGGCCCACCTTCCAGCGTCCGCGGAGGCGGCGTAAAACGCCAACCCGCCACAAGCGCCAGTATCGCGCCGACGAGCAGCAGTTCGAGACCGACGCTTCTCGCGAATCGGCTTATCGCCGCACCGTCACCCGCCTGAAGAAGGGGCGAGAGGTGGTAGCGGTTCCAGGCCGCAATCGCCAGCAGCGCGACCACTGCACCGAGCTTGCAACAGAGGATGATGCCATAGGCTGTCGTCCAGAGCGGCGGCAAGGCTCGCAGCTGGATCACGGCGAGGACGGCGCCCGCAACGATCAGGAGGATCAAAATCCATGGGATCGCTCGGGAGAACCGCTGCAACGCGACTTGCCGGGCCGCATGCTCGGCGCGGAACAACTCGGCCAGGGGCAACAGCGCGCCGATCCAGAACGCCACGCCGATCGCATGCAGGAACACGGCGGGTCGCGTCAAGCTCTCCGGCGGCGCGCTGGCGGCATGGCCCGTTGACGCGAGGGCGCCACCCACCGCGACCATCGCCGTTGCGGCCAATGTCCGGCGCCCTTGCTTCGCAGTCAGCGAACCGAGCGCAAGGCCCAGCGCCAGAAGAGCCAGGAGGGCGAAAAGGCCGGCGCCTCCCGACAGGCCGGCACGCCAGACTTCCGCGTCGGCTCCGTCGCTCAGCGGCCGATCGAGCACGTCCAGTCCTTGCAGACAGACATGGCCCGCCGTAGCGCCAATGCCGATGAAAATGACCGAGAAGACCGCGCGCTCCACGATCCGCGGCATGCGGCCTCGATCCATGAGGAGGGCGCCCGCGAAAGCGCCGCCGACGCCGACGAAAAGGCCGAAATAGAGATTGAGCTTGGCGAACCACAGCAGGCAATGGACTGCGCTTAGGGCCGCCTGTTCCGCCCGAGGTGGGGCCGAGGGCGCGCCGACGGCAAACACGAAGGAGCCGCCGACCGGATGACCATCGGCCGAGGTCACGCGCCAACTCACCAAGTATGTGCCGGTGGCCATCGATGCCGGCAGGACCAGACGGACCACGTTGTCGCTGGCCTCGATCTTGGTCAGCTCGGTCGCCGCGCCGTCCGGGGCGATCAGGCGGAAGAAGATCGGCGCGACCGGCTCGTTGAAGTGCATCGTGGCAGTCGGCGGCGGCTTGGGGAGCACGGCGCCGTCCGGCGGATCGGTCGCCAGCAGCGACGCGTGCGCCCAGGCGGCCGGCGTCTGGACTGCAAGCAGCCATACAGCAAGAAGAAAAGCGGCCGTCCTGACCGAGATGCGGAGCACAATTCACCAGTTCGGCAGCCCGGGGCGTCCGCCAGGTGGACGCCCCGACTGCCCTGTCGGCTATTCCTCGGTTTTCGGCGCAATGAGCTTCAGGCCGGGGGCGGGAAACTCGTAGTCGTCGGCCGACTTGCCTTCGGCCGGAATTTCGATCCAGCGATCCGCCCCCTTTTCGCATTCTTGGATCGTAGGAATGTAGAGCATCGTGCCGGGCGTGAGACTGTCGGCCAAGTAGCCCCGGAACACGAACTCGTCGTAGTATTCGTCCGGAAGCTTTCCCGTCCAGACGATCTCCTTCACGCCCTCCGAAACATCGCTGCCGTAGAGCTTGTAGGTCTTTTCATACTTGCCTTTCACCGTTTCCAGCTGCCAACCGGCCTTCGGCATCGGTTTCACGCTGATGAAGCCCTCAGGTATCTGGACGCGCACCTTGAGCGTGGCCGATCCGTCGCATCCGTGTGGGACGCGCATGACGGCCTTGTAGGACGACTTGATCGGTGCCTCGCTGGTTTCGAGCGTGGCATGGGCGAAGGCCGTTCCTGCATCCGCAAGGGAGAGAACGGCAGCCAGAGCGTAGCGAGCAAGATGGTTCATGGATGTCTCCAATTGTCGAGATGGTGGAGCTGGAGCGTAGCGCCCGGCCGGCGAGCGAGGCGGCAAACGGCACGCCTCGCATATCGGACGGCCGTGCCCGCACCTCGGTCAGGGCTTGACGGTGAACTGATAGGAGCCCTCGGTCTTGTGGCCGTCATCCGTAGCAATGGCGCGCCAATTCACCTTGTAGGTGCCGGCGCCCATCGATTTCAAGCCGACGGTGAGGACTTTGGGGTCGTTGTCGTCTGCTTGCGCGGCTCCGTCGTCGGCGCGCATTCCCATGGGATCGAGCACTTCGATCGTCGAAAGCTTGGGCGCCACCTCCTCGGTGAACGTGATTGAGATCTTTGCCGGTGCTGCGGCAATCGTGGCGCCGGATGCCGGATCGGAGCTGGCAAGGTCGGCGTGGGCGAAGGCGTCGCCGGCCGTCAGCAACAGGGCGGTCACGCCGAGCGACAGAAGGAGACGAGTCATGGTTCCTCCAAACGGAAGCGATGGCGCAGTCGTCGCACATCAATGAATGACGATGGATCTTCGCGGATAGTTGCTGCCTGATCTGCGCGGACTGGCGCGTCGGCAGCGACGTTCAGGCTACAAGCGGCGGACCCCGCGCCAGGAAGTTGCAACCATGCCAGCGCGAAGGCATCGGCCGTGACGCCGGCATAGGTGCCACGG
>DATIXH010000142.1:0-5151 GCA_035518775.1 Candidatus Acidiferrum sp. | reverse complement strand
TTCGACGACACCCAGCAGGCTTTGGTGGCGGCTCAGGCTGGGGTCGACGCCGCTCAGGCGCATATGCGCATCGCGCAGGATCAGCTGAGCTACACCGAGTTGGTCGCTGATGCCCCGGGCGCGGTTACCGCGGTCGGTGCCGAACCGGGCGAAGTCGTCCGTGCCGGGCAGATGGTCGTGCGGCTCGCGCGACAGGGCGGGCGCGATGCCGTCTTCGACGCACCTGAGGAGCTCATCCGAACGGGCCCGCGCGACCCAGTGGTCGAGATAGTCCTCACGGACGATCCGCAGGTGAGGGCGACTGGCCGCGTGCGCGAGGTGGCGCCCCAGGCGGATCCCGTGACCCGGACGTTCCAGGTCAAGGTCGGCATCATCGATCCCCCGGAGGCCATGCGGCTGGGCTCCACCATCACCGGCAGCATCAAGCTCTCCGCGCCTCCAGGGGTCGAGGTGCCGGCGAGCGTGCTCACCGAAGCGAACGGCCGGCCGGCGGTGTGGGTGGTCGATCCGCAGACTCTGACCGTGTCCCTGCGCAACGTGGACGTCCTGCGGTACGATCCGGCCACCGTCATCATCTCGGAAGGGCTGGAAACAGGGGAGATCGTGGTCACTGCGGGGGTGCAGACACTGCGCCCGGGCCAGAAGGTCCGCCTCCTGGGAGCCGGCGCATGAAGCGCTTCAACCTCTCTGAATGGGCGCTGCAGCACCGTTCCGTCGTAATCTATCTCATGCTCGTCATCGTGGTCACGGGCATCGGGTCCTACCTCCGGCTTGGCCGAAGCGAGGATCCCGACTTCACCGTCAAGACCATGGTGGTGCAGGCGGCATGGCCGGGCGCCACGGTCGGCGACACGCTCGAGCAGATCACCGATCGCATCGAGAGCAAGCTGCAGGAAACCCCAAGCCTCGACTACGTGAAGAGCTACACGATACCAGGCCAGACCACGATCTTCGTCAGCCTGAAGGACTCCACGCCCCCCGCCACCGTGCCGGACATCTGGTACCAGGTGCGCAAGAAGGTGGGCGACATCCGCAACACTCTGCCAGCCGGAATCGTCGGCCCCGGCTTCAATGACGAGTTCGGCGATACCTTCGGCATCGTCTACGGCTTGACCGCGGACGGCTTCACTCACCGGGAGCTGAGGGACTACGCGGTCGAGGTCCGCAAGCAGCTGCTGCAGCTGCCGGACATCACGAAGATCGACATCCTTGGGGCCCAGGACGAACGCGTCTACGTCGAGTTCTCGCAAGAGAAGCTGTCGGGCCTCGGCATCGACCGTACCGCCCTGATCGCGGCGTTGCAGGCCCAAAACGCCGTCACCCCCGCGGGTATGGTGCAGACCGGGGACGAAAAGATCCTCGTCCGCGTCTCGGGGGCGTTCAGGTCCGAGCAGGACATCCTGGCCGTCAACTTCGTCGCCAACGGCAGGATGATCCGCCTGGGCGACATCGCGCACGTCACGCGCGGCCCTGCAGACCCGGCACAGCCGATATTCCGTGTCAATGGTCATGACGGCATCGGACTCGCCATCGCGATGCGCGAGGGCGGCGACGTGCTGGCGCTCGGACGCAACGTCGCGCATGCCATGACCGAGATCACGGCGAATCTGCCCGTCGGGATCGAGCCGACGCTCGTCGCCGACCAGCCCGTCACGGTCGAGCATGCGGTGGACGACTTCATGGAGGCCCTGTGGGAGGCAATCGCGATCGTTCTCGCGGTCAGCCTGGTCAGCCTCGGGCCGCGCGCGGGCGCCGTTGTGGCAGTCGCCATCCCGCTCGTCCTCGCCGGAGTGTTCGCCACAATGCTGGTGTTCGGCATCGGCTTTCAGCGGATCTCGCTGGGCGCCCTCATCATTGCTCTCGGTCTGCTCGTCGACGACGCCATGATCACGATTGAGTCAATGGTCACGCGGCTGGAGCATGGCGATGAAAAGGAAGGCGCCGCCACCTTCGCCTATGCCTCGACCGCCTTTCCGAGGCTCACTGGTACACTCGTCACTATCGCCGGATTCGTTCCCATTGGTTTCGCGCGCAGCGCCGCGGGCGAATACACCTTCTCGATTTTCGCCGTTGTCGGCATCGCGCTGATCGCATCCTGGATTGTTGCGGCCCTGTTCGCGCCCCTGCTCGGCGTCTGGATGCTCAAGAAACCCAAGGCGGTACATTCAGGAGAGCCAGGCCCGATCATGCGCGCGTTCCGGCGCGTCCTGGTGCTGGCCATGCGGGCTCGCTGGGTTACGGTCCTCGTCACGCTTGCCCTGTTCGGGGCCGCGCTGTACGGCATGCGCTTCGTCCCCCAGCAGTTCTTTCCTGCATCGGATCGACCCGAGCTGCTGGTCGACCTGCAACTGCCCGAGAACGCGTCGATCTATGCAACGCGGGACGTGGCGGCCCGGCTGGACAAGCTCCTAGAGCGCGATCAGGACGTGGACCACTGGAGCACGTATGTCGGGCAGGGCGCCGTCCGCTTCTATCTGCCCCTCAACGTCCAGCTCCCCAATGATTTTTTCGCCCAGGCCGTGGTCGTCACCAAGGGACTGGAGCAGCGGGAGCGGGTCAAGGCGAGATTGGAGCAGGCACTGGCGACCGACTTCCCGAGCGTCGTCGGCCGGGTCTACCCGCTGGAGCTTGGGCCCCCGGTAGGCTGGCCCCTCCAATATCGGGTGAGCGGCCCGGAGCCGGACCAGGTGCGCGCCATCGCGTTTAAGGTCGCAGAGGTCCTGGGGACCAACGCAGACACCCGCAATGTCAACTACAACTGGATGAAGCCGGCGCGCACTGTGAGGATCCAGGTCGACCAGGACCAAGCCCGTCTCCTCGGTCTGAACTCCCAGGACCTGGCCCAGGCCGTGAACACTGTCATGACCGGCATCCCGGCCACGCAGGTACGGAGCGGGATTTACCTCGTCGACGTGCTGGTGCGGGCCTCGGCCGACCAGCGCATGTCGCCGGCAACCATCCGGACACTTCAGGTCCCGCTACCGAACGGGCAGACCGTTCCCCTGAGCCAGATCGCATCCATCGACTACGGCCAGGAATATCCGATCGTCTGGCGCCGGGACCGGAGGGCGACCGTGACGGTGCAGGCCGATGTCGCGCCCGGCACGCAAGCCGCCACGGTCGTGCAGGCGCTGGAGCCGAAGATCGACGCGCTGAATGACAGCCTGCCGGTCGGCTACCATATCGCCGTTGGGGGAACGGTGGAGGAGAGCAGCAAGGCGCAGAGATCGGTCGCCATCGTCCTGCCGATGATGCTTGTTCTGATACTCACGGTGCTAATGATTCAACTCCAGAGCTTCAACCGCGTGTTTCTAGTGATCAGCGTGGCGCCTCTGGGTCTAATCGGGGTCGTTTCGGCTCTGCTCCTTTCAGGCAAGCCCCTCGGCTTCGTTGCGATCCTTGGCGTGCTCGCACTCACGGGCATGATCGCCCGCAACTCGGTGATCCTCATCGACCAGGTCGAGACGGAAAAGGCCCAAGGGCGGCATCCCTGGGATGCGGTCGTCGAGGCCACCGCGCACCGATTCCGGCCGATCCTGCTCACCGCCTCTGCCGCAATCCTCGGCATGATCCCGATTGCGCCGACCATCTTCTGGGGCCCGATGGCCTACGCGATCATGGGGGGTCTGGCGGTCGCGACGCTTCTGACCCTTGTCTTCCTTCCGGCGCTCTACGTGATCTGGTTCCGGATCAAGCGGCCGCACCCGGATGCCGACCGCAAAGCGGATCTACCGCAACCTGTCGTCGCGCCGGCCGCACAATTAGGTGAGTGACTCGGCAATGGAAGCAGCCTATGTCTCGGCCTTCGCCGCCTTGGCGGGCTCCGCCATCGGCGCGCTCGCGTCCGTCTCGACGACGTGGCTCACCCAGCACACGCAGGAGCGCGCCACGCGACTTGCACAGGAGATGGGCCGGCGCGAGCGCCTCTATGGAGAATTCATCGACCAGGCCTCGCGTCTGCTTGCCGATGCCCTCACCCATAACCTCGAGGACCCGTCGAAAATGGTCCCCCTCTACGCAATCATGGGAAAGCTGCGGCTCTTTGCCTCCGCCAACGTCGTCGCCCGGGCCGACGAGGTAATGGGACAGATCATCGCGATTTACGATCAGCCGAATGTGGATTTCCGAAACCCCGCGGACAGGCCCACGCAGGATCGCATCGACATCCTGCGCGCCTTCGGCGAGGCCTGCCGGAACGACCTAGAGCGCTACGCCCGGCGCGGCAGGGCCGCATGAGACATCGAATTCTGGTGATTGATCCGCATCAAGCCTGATTGTGACTGTTATGCCTATCTTATCGCTTTAGCCGAGGTGGCTACTACGAGGTATGCGATGAACGAGGACCAAGTGACGCCGAACACCTCTCGCGCCGACGATAACAACCCCTGGTCGGCGTGGATGCATGCCAGCGCTGCCATGCCGTTTCCCGGTGCTCCCGCCCAGGATGCGTGGTCGTACTGGCGTGACGCGTGCCAACGGGCAGTGCTGTTCTGGGACGTGATGCGTCAGCGGGGCGACAACTACCTCGCGAATGCGGCGAAGACCACGCCGAACGTGCTCAAGTTCGACGGCACGCTGGTTGCCGACGGCCGCAAGCTGCCGCGGCCGGTCAACTACGCTCTCGTGCGCATCACGCCGCCGGCGGGTGTCGAGATCGATCCGCGGAAGCGGCCGTTCGTCGTCGTCGACCCGCGGGCTGGCCATGGACCGGGCATCGGCGGCTTCAAGGCGGAAAGCGAGATCGGTGTCGCGCTCAAGGGAGGACATCCCTGCTACTTCGTCGGCTTCCTGCCGGAACCCATGCCGGGCCAGACCCTCGAGGACGTCATGCAGGCCGAGGCGGTCTTCCTCGAGCGGGTGATCGCGCGGCACCCGGAGGCGGAAGGAAAGCCGGCGGTGATCGGCAACTGCCAGGGCGGCTGGGCGGTGATGATGCTCGCCGCCGTCAGGCCCGAGCTGTTCGGGCCGATCCTTGTGGCGGGTTCGCCGATGTCCTACTGGGCCGGTGCCTCGGGCCAGAACCCGATGCGCTACACGGGCGGGCTGCTGGGTGGCAGTTGGCTTGCGGCGCTGATGGGCGACCTCGGCAACGGCAAGTTCGACGGCGCCTCGCTGATCCAGAACTTCGAGAACCTCAATCCCGCCAACACG
>DATIXH010000141.1:0-17837 GCA_035518775.1 Candidatus Acidiferrum sp. | reverse complement strand
CGGGTGCCTGATCGCCTACGGCTTCAGGCGCAAGCGCCGCGCGGTTGCGGCTCTCGCACGGTGCGGGCTACACCCACCTGTAGGATGGGGCACTTGATGGCTAGCGAAACAGCCCCCAGAGCCAGGATTGCACGGAAAGGGCAATGCGCCGGCGGTTAGAGGTTGGAATGTTTGCCGGATGCACGGCGCTGGCGGCGGGGCGCCGAAGGGCAAGCGCAATGGCAACTAACGACATGGGTGTCGAACGGCAGAAGCCGATGAGATGCGGGACAGGATCAGAGAAGTGCTGCGAAGTGCGCGGGCGGCTCTCAAAAGTCTATAAGACCGGATCCCAATTGCCATCACGACGGGCCGGGTGACCCGCCGCGTTCCGCCACCGCCCCCTCGACGACGCGCTGGCAGCCTGCGACCTCGCCGAGATCGCCCGACGCCGCCAGCGCCCGCTCGCGCTCTCTCAGCCCCTCGAGCGCCGCGGCGACGGAGGCCACACTGCTGCCGTTCCACCGCCACTCGCGCGCCGGCGGCGAGGAACGCCTCGACCGTCGCCCGCCGGATCCCGCGCGTTCCGCCGGTCACCAGGACTCTTTTCCCTGTCAGGTTCATGAATGCCTCCCCGCCCGCCATCGACCATAGCGTGGCATACTCTGCCGAGATATCGTCATTTCCCCGCTCTTTGTTGGTGGGGGGAGGGGGGACCGGGTCCGCGCGCGCGTCACAATAGTGCCCGGAGTTTGTCCCGCAGAGGGTTTCCGCCATTCCGAATGGCAAGGCGTAGATGCATGTCCTCAGCATGATGAGCGACTTCGCATTCCTTCATTCGGGGCTTCGGACCATTGCGCGGCCACTTGGCTAGGACATCATTCAGCATGCGAGCTACGCTCGGATCGCCATAAGTTTTGCGATCGAGGCGAACCAGTGCCTCGCATGTCTCCATGTTGCCCGCGGCTCCAACTTCTGTGTCCCATACTCCGGGAAACAGGAGCTTTCCGTAGTCGGGCAGATCGCAAAATGACTCAACGCAGTCACGAGGTTGGAGTGTCAGATCAAGCAGATCTGTCGAGTGAAAGAACTTGTTGCGACGTTCACGCCGGCCTTCGATCCTATTGAGGAGTGCATCGACCAATGGGTGATCGGCAGCTCGTTCGGACATCGTCTTATGAGTTCCACTCCCTTCACCATCGAGACCGTCGAGATGCACACCGGCGGGGAGCCGGTGCGCATCGTCGTGGCGGGCTATCCGCCGATTCCCGGCGCCACCCTCCTCGCCAAGCGGCGCCAGGCGCGCGAGCGGCTCGATGAGTTCCGCCGCCTGCTCATGTTCGAGCCGCGCGGCCACGTCGATATGTACGGCGTGATCCCCGTGGCGCCCGGTCCGCCCCGCGAAGGCGAGCCCGCGGCCGATCTCGCCGTGCTCTTCATGCACAACGAGGGCTACAGCACGATGTGCGGCCCCGCCGTCATCGCGCTCGGCCGCTGGGCGGCGGTGACAATTGCGAAAGCAAGCGCCGGTGGGTACCCCGTGGGTGCCCGCATGGGACTAGCCGAAGGGATCGCATTCTAAGCTATTGATATCACGGCGTCCCCGGGGTGACTCGAACACCCGACCTACGGTTTAGGAAACCGTCGCTCTATCCTGCTGAGCTACGGGGACGTTGCCGTTTCCTATATAACCAGACGGCCGCCAAATGGCCACAGGCCGCCAGGCGTTAACGCCGCATTAAGCCTGCCAACTTAACTTCGGGGCGGGCGCGAAGGCCGGGCGCCCGCCGTTCCACCGAAGGTCCTGCATGCCGCCCGACGGCGCCGCCTCGCTGACGTCCGCGCCCTCCGCGCTTCCTGCGGCGGAGACGCCGGGGCGCGCGCGCATCGGCGCGGCGCTCGCGCGCTCGCTGCGCATGCATGCGCTCTTCATCTGGGTAGTTGCGCTCTACGTCGCGGCCGCCCTGGTGCTGCCGCCGCTCCTCGGCGTCAGGGCGCGCTACGCGCCCGGGCTTTACAGCGACGTGCTCCTGAAGTTGAACGCGGCCTTCTTCGCCGCCCTGCTGTTCGGCTATGTCGTCTACGTTCTCATCCGGGTCAGGCCGGCGCGGCTCACGCACTATCTCCTGAGCGAGATCACCGGCCGCTACGTCACGGTCGAGCGTGTCTGCGTGGCGCTGCCGGTCTTCGTCCTGTTCCCGCTGTTCGCCTCGACCTTCACCTATTTCAAGGCGGCGATCCCGCTGGTCCACCCGTTCGACTGGGATGCCCGGCTCGCGGCCTGGGACCAGATGCTCCATGGCGGCCACGCCGCCTGGGAGTGGCTGCAGCCGGTCTTCGGCCATCCCTATGCGACCGCCGTCGTCAACGCGCTCTACCACCTCTGGTTCTTCGTCACCTACGGTGTGCTGGTGTGGCAGGCGCTGGCGCTCGGCCGGCCGCGGTTGCGCATGCAGTATCTGCTGACCACCCTGCTGCTGTGGTCGCTGGTCGGCAATCTCGCCGCCACCCTGCTGTCCTCCGCCGGCCCCGTCTATTTCGGCCGCGTCACTGGGCTCGCCGATCCGTTCGCGCCGCTCATGGCCTATCTCCACCGGGCCAACGAGGTGGTGCCGGTGATGGCGCTGCAGGTGCAGGACATGCTGTGGCAGGCCTACAGCGGCCACGCCGCCGACATCGGCGAGGGCATCTCCGCCATGCCCAGCCTGCATGTGGCCACCGCCGTCTCCTACGCGCTGCTGGGATTCGCCGTTCGCCGCTGGCTCGGCATCCTGCTGGCGGCCTTCGCCGCCTTCATCATGATCGGCTCGGTCCATCTCGGCTGGCACTACGCCCTCGACGGCTATGTCGGCGCGTTCTGTGCCGTCGTCATCTGGTTCGCGGTCGGTTGGCTGCTCGATCGCCCCGCTGTTGCCCGCCTCCTGGAAGCCGGGCCCAAGGAGTCTTCATGACCATCGAAAGCGAAACCTCCGCTCTCCGGCCGCAGCTGCCGCTGGCCGCCCTGCTGCACCGGATGATGTGGAGCCGCGGCTGGGACTGGGCGATGCGGATCGCCGCCGTGCTCTTCCACGGCACGCTCATGCTCAAGCAGGCCGTCGGGCTCATGAAGCTGTTCGCGACGCGCCAGGATCAGACCCTGCTGTTCTTCGGCGCGGCGGTCGCCGCCCGCGTGGCGGTGATCATGTTCCTGACGCTGATCGTCTTCGTCATCATCGTGCGCTTGCGCCCGGTCGCCAAGGCGCCGGGCCTCGTGCCGCGCGTCTTTGCGCTGGCCGGCACCTGCATGCCCAGCTTCATGACGCTGCTGCCGCGCAACCCCGACTCGCTGGCGATCAACGTCGCGTCCCTGCTGCTGGTGGCCGTCGGCTTCGGCCTCGCCGTCTACGGCTTCATGCATCTGAACCGTTCGGCCAGCATCATGGCGGAAGCGCGCCGCCTGGTGACCAGCGGGCCCTATCGCCTCGTGCGCCACCCGGTCTATCTCTTCGAGGAGATCGGCATCATCGGCCTGGCGCTGCCCTACGTCTCGATCTGGGCCGTGCTGTGGCTGGTGCTCCACATGGCCTGCCAGATCCAGCGCATGAACAACGAGGAACGGGTGCTGCGCGGCGCCTTTCCCGAATACGACGACTTCGCCCGCCGCACGAAGCGCCTGATCCCCGGTCTCTATTGAGAGGGGCCTGAGACCTGCTCAGATCAGGCTTCTGAACTTGTCCGTGGCCTCGATGAGGGCCGAGCGGATGCCCGGTTCCATGGCGGAGTGGCCGGCGTCCGGCACCACGATGTATTCGGCCTCCGGCCAGGCCCGGTGCAGCTCGTCGGCGGTCTCGATCGGGCACACCAGGTCGTAGCGGCCCTGCACGATCACCGCCGGGATGTGGCGGATCTTGCCGACGTTCTGCAGCAGCGAGTTCTCGGGCAGGAAGATGTCGTTGATGAAGTAGTGCGCCTCCATGCGCGCGATGCCCAGCGCCACCGTGTCCTGGGCGAAGGACTCCACGGTCTCCGGGCTCGGCAGCAGGGTGCAGCAGGTGCCCTCGTAGACGCTCCATTTGCGCGCCGCCGGCATATGCACCTTGGGGTCGGGGTCGGTCAGGCGCTTGTAGTAGTTGGTCAGGAGGTCGCGGCGCTCGGCCGCCGGCAGGTAGTCCGTGAACTCGCGCCAGATCTCCGGCGCGAAGGCGCGCATGCCGTAGAGGAACCAGTCGATCTCGCTCTTGCGGCACAGGAAGATGCCGCGCAGCGCCAGCGCCTTGCAGCGGTCGGGATGGGCCTCGGCATAGGCGATCGCCAGGGTCGACCCCCAGGAGCCCCCGAACACCACCCAGCGGTCGATGCCGAGATGGCTGCGCAGCCGCTCGATGTCGGCGATCAGATGCAGCGTGGTGTTGTCGGTGATCTCGCCCAGGGGCTTGGAGCGGCCGGCGCCGCGCTGGTCGAAGATGACGATGTGGTAGTGCTTGGGGTCGAAGAAGCGGCGATGCACGGGGCTGGAGCCGGCGCCGGGCCCGCCATGGAGGAACAGCACCGGCGCGCCTTTCGGGTTGCCGCATTGCTCGTAGTAGATCTGGTGCGGCCCGCCCACCGGGAGATAGCCGGTCGCAAATGGCTCGATGTCAGGATAAAACTCGCGTCGTGCCATACGCCCCTCGTTGCGCTGAGCGGATTCCGCCATCGTTCCCTCCCGGACTGCCGCATTTTATAGCAGGCCTGCTGGCTCGCTTCATGACCGTGTTGGCCCTTGCGGTCAACCCCGTCCCCGCCGCGGCCGCGGACCCGGCCGCCACCGAATCCGCCACCCCCGCCGTCGTCGCGGCGGCGGTCGACGGCGACACGCTGCAGCTGGCCGACGGCCGCCTGCTGCGGCTGGCGGCCATCCTGGCACCCAAAGGGGCGGAGCCGCTGGCCGATGCCGCCCGCGCCGCGCTCGCGGACACCGCCGGCCGCCCGCTGCTGCTGGAATTCGGTCCGCGTCGTCTCGATCGCCACGGCCGCCTGCTGGCCCAGGCCTGGCTGGCGGCCGCTGGCGGGGCGAAGGGCCCCTGGCTGCAGGAGCTGCTGGTCGCGCGGGGGCTGGCGCGCGTCGCCAGCACCGACGACACGCGCGCCCGCGTGCCGGAGCTGCTGCGCCTCGAGGCTGCCGCGCGTGCCGAGCAGCGCGGCCTGTGGGCTGACCCCGTCTATCGTGTACGGACGCCTGACGACGTCGGCGACGGGCTCAACAGCTTCCAGATCGTCGAGGGCCGCGTGCTGACGGCGGCGGCGGTGAGCGGCGGCGGCTACCTGAACTTCGGTGCCGACTACAAGACCGACTTTACGCTAAGCTTCAGCCGCGAGTCGCTGCGGCGCCTCAAGGAGAGCGGCGTCGACTTCAAGTCGCTGCAAGGCGTTCGCGTACGCGCCCGCGGTTGGCTAAGATCGTTCAATGGCCCGCTGATCGAGATCACCCACCCCGAACAGATCGAGGTCCTGCAATGAGCCGGCGTCGCGCCTCCGTCTCCCTCTGGGTATCGCTGCTGCTGGCCGCCGTCCTGCCGGGCGCGGCCGGCTGCTCCGTCAATCCGGCCACCGGGGAGTCCAGCTTCACCGGCCTGATGTCGGAGTCCGACGAGGTCCGCATCGGTCGCGAGTCCCATCCGCAGGTGCTGGCGCAGTTCGGCGGCGCCTATCAGGATCCAGAGCTCGACCGCTACATCGACAGCCTCGGCCAGCTGCTGGCACACGCCTCCGACCGGCCCAACCTGCAATACCACTTCACCGTGCTCGATTCCCCGATCGTCAATGCCTTCGCCACGCCCGGCGGCTACGTCTACATCACCCGCGGCCTGCTCGCGCTCGCCAACAACGAGGCCGAGGTGGCAGGCGTGCTGGCCCACGAGATCGGCCATGTCGCCGCCCGCCACGCCGCCGAGCGGCAGAGTCAGGCCGTCCTGGCCTCGATACCCGGCATCCTCACCGGCGTCGTTACCGGCAGCGGCGCGCTCTCCGAGGCGGTCAACAGCGGCGCCGCCGCCCACCTGCAGAGCTATTCGCGCGACCAGGAATATCAGGCCGACCTGCTGGGCGTGCGCTACCTCTCGCGCACCAACTATGATCCCCTGGGCATGGCGAGCTTTCTCGGCCAGCTGGAGGCCAACGACAGGCTCGACGCCGAGATCATGGGCCGCCCGGAGATGGCCGACCAGTTCAGCATCATGTCGACCCACCCGCGCACGGCCGACCGCATCCAGCGCGCCATCCAGGAGGCCGGCGGCACGCACGTCTCCACGCCCCTGACCGAGCGCGATCTCTATCTCGCGAAGGTCGACGGCCTGCGCTATGGCGACGAGCCCGAGCAGGGCTTCATCCGCGACCGCCAGTTCCTGCATCCGGTCCTGCGCTTCGCCTTCTCCGTGCCGGCCGGCTTCCACATGATGAACAGCAGCGAGGCCGTGATCGCCCAGCGCGCCGACGGCGCCGCCCTCCTGGCCAGCAGCACGCAGAAGTTCACGAGCGCCCAAATGATCGACTACCTGACCGCGGAATGGGCGCCGCGCCTGCAGATGACCGATGCCGAGACCATCGACGTCAACGGCAGGGACGCCGCCACCGGCTCCGGCCAGCTCGAGTTGAAGAGCGGCGTGCGCGACGTGCGCCTGGTCGCGATCCGTTTCGATGCCAACACGATCTTCCGCTTCCTCTTCCTGACCAAGCCCGAGCAGACCGCAGGACTCGCCCGCGAGCTGCAGCAGACCACCTACAGCTTCCGCCGCCTGTCGGCCGCCGAGGCGGCCCGGCTGCACCCGCAGACGATCCGCGTCGTCACCGTGCGCGGCGGCGACACGGTCGCGAAGCTGGCCGCCAAGATGCCGTTCCCCGATTTCCGCGAGGAGCGCTTCCGCGTCCTCAACGGCCTCGGCGCGGCCGACCGGCTGACGCCCGGCCGGCGCGTCAAGCTGATCGTGGAGTAGCGGGTCGGCGCGCACGCCATGGCCGCGGCGCCATCACAGGGGCATAGCTGGCGGCCGCCGATCTCGGTGGTACTGGTCCTGGGCTTCGGCCTGCTGGTCGCAGGTGCGGTCGCCTCGGTGCTGCTGCTGGCGCTCGGTGTTGCCCAGCGCAACACCAGCGAGCTGCTGCGGCAGACCGCCGCGCTCAGCATCGATGCCCAGGTCGCGAACCTCGATCACCATCTGCGGCCGGCCCGCAATCAGGTCGAATTCCTCGCCAATCAGTTGAGCGCCGGCGTCGTCCCGCTCGACGACGATGCCCGTCTGCGCGACCTGCTGCTGGGATCGCTCGCCGCCGCTCCGCAGCTCACCGGCGTCGCCTTCGTGCGCGAGGATTTCCATTCCGTGCGCGCCGGACGCGAGGGCGCGGCCTACGGCACCGGTGTCGGCTCGTGGTTGGATCGGCCGGAGATTCGGCTGGCAATGCGCAACGGGTCGCAGCTTCCCGGCTTCGCCTGGGGCGATATCCTCTACCTCGACCGGCTGCACAGCAGCTTCATTCTCGTGCAGATGCCGGTACGCCAGGCCGGCCAGTTCCGCGGCCTCGTGATGGCGGTGGTGTCGATCGGCGAGCTCTCGAGCTTCATCGCTGCCACGACGCCGCCGACGGGCGGGCGCGTATTCGTCTTGCGCGGCCACGACGAGGTGATCGCCCACCCTGCGCTGATCGGCGGCTTTGCGGGGCTGTCGGCCGACAAGCCGCTGCCGCATCTGAATGAGATCGGCGACGATGTGCTGGCGGCCATGTGGACGCCGCCCATCGACGACACCAAGGACATCCTCGGCAACAGCGACGTGGCCGGGCGGATCGTCAGCACCGGCGATTCACGAGACAACCAGTGGAACTACGAGAACGCCTACATCTTCCTTTATCGCGAAATCCGTTCCTACGGATCGGTCCCGTGGCTGGTCGGCTTCTATATACGCCTGGACGACGTCAACGCGCCGATCCGGCGTCTCATCTTCGTGGGCATCGTCGGCGCCGGCATCACGCTGGCGGCCCTGCTGATCGCTCTGCTGCTCGGCCGCATGCTCGGCCGGCCGATCCGGCGCCTCGCCGCCGCCGCCGACGCCATCCGCGACCTCAGCATCGAGGACGTCGCGCCGCTGCGCCGCAGTCCGTTTCGCGAGCTGGATGTCGCGGCCCGCGCCTTCAATTCCATGCTCGGCGGCCTGCGCTGGTTCCAGACCTATGTCCCGCGCCTTCTGGTCCTGCAGCTGATCGGCCAGGAGCAGACCGAGCTGGAATCGCAGGAGCGCGCCGTGACCGTGCTGTTCACCGACATCGTCGGCTTCACCGAGATCGCCGGCCGCCTGCCGGCGCCGCAGCTGGCCGAGTTCCTCAACCGCCATTTCGGTCTGCTGGCCGGCTGCATCGATGCCGAGCAGGGCACGGTCGACAAGTATATCGGCGATTCCGTGATGGCGTTCTGGGGCGCGCCCGCGGCCCAGCCCGATCAGGCGTTGCGCGCCTGCCGCGCCGCCAAGGCGATCGCCGCGACGCTGCGCGAAGACAACGAGCGCCGCAGGGTCAAGGGCCTCAAGCCCGTGCGCTTGCGCATCGGCATCCACACAGGCCCGGCCGTGGTCGGCAATGTCGGCGCGCCCGGCCGCATCAACTACACGCTGATCGGCGACACCGTGAACATCGCCCAGCGGCTGGAGCAGCTGGGCAAGGAGGTCGACACCGGCGCCGCCGACGTCGTCGTCCTGATCAGCGGCGAGACCGCTGCCGGCCTCGACGGCGGTTTCGCCCTGCAGCCCCTGGGCGAGCGGGAGTTGCGCGGCCGCAGCGAGAGCCTGACCGTGTTCCGCCTGCTTTAGTGTTACCCGCAAACGATTGCGCCGCGTTCCACCGGATGGGGATGGAACACGGCGCGGTATCGAGGGCTGCCGTTGGGGGTCGGGGCCAACGGAAGCCCAGTTCCCAGCCTCATGGGGGCTAGCAGGGAGGCCGGCTGGGGAGCCTCGAGACAGAGAGGGAAGGTCTCCGTACGCGCCTGAAGCTGGCGATCTCCTATGGCGGCAATTGGCCGCCATCATGGCGAAATTGTGATTTGTCCGCCCTGCGCCCTGATGTCGCGGAAATGCCACGGGCAAGGCGGCGAGGGCGGCCGCCGTCAGCGGTCTGTCAGCTTGGTTCGTTTAAGGTCGGCGTCCGTAGCGCGACATCACAGTCAGGTGCAGGCAACGGCCGGCAGCCCATCGTGCACGCAGTCTCTGAGATCGAGGGCGCGACGCGCCCGCTTTGGGTGTGGGATCTGCCGACGAGGCTGTTCCATTGGCTGCTGGTCGCCGCCGTGCTCACGGCGCTCGCCACCGAGTTCATCGCGCCGGCGTCCTGGCTGAACTGGCATATCGCCGCCGGCTACACGATCGCCACGCTCCTTCTCTTTCGCCTCGTCTGGGCGCTCTTCGGCTCCGAGTACAGCCGCGTCGCCAGCTTCCTGTACCGGCCGCGGCAGGTGATCGCCTATCTGCGCGCTCTTCTCGCGCTGCGTCCGCCGCGCCATGTCGGCCACAATCCTGCCGGCGCCGCCATGATCTTGGCGCTCTTCGCGGTGCTTGCGGGGCTGGTCGTCACCGGCTTCATCGTGCTGGGCGGCCAGGAGAAGCAAGGCCCGTTCGCCGGCGTCACGAGCTTCGCGGTCGGCAGCGGCGTCCGCGGCCTTCACAATCTCCTCGCCTATGCGCTCATGGCGATGGCGGTTGCGCATCTTGCCGGCGTGTTCGCGGACGAGCGGTTGCACAAATCGGGACTCGTCCGGGCGATGATCACCGGCTGGAAGCGCGTCCCCGCTCGGCTGTCCGTGCGGCCGGCGCGTCCCGCCCGCGCCCTGGCCGCGGCCCTGCTGTTTGCCGCGCTCTTCGCGCCGGCCGTGGGTGCGCTGGCGCTGCTGTCGCGCCTGCCGCCGCGCGGCGTTCCCGCCATGACCCCCGATTCCGTCTGGGCCGGCGAATGCGGCAGCTGCCACGAGGCGTTTCACCCGAGCCTGTTGCCGCGCGCCTCCTGGGCGACGATCATGGCGGGCCTCCGCGACCATTTCGGCGAGGACGCCAGCCTGCCGCCGGCCGCTGCCGCGGAGATCGCCGCCTTCCTGCAGGCCTATGCGGCGGAGGCGTGGGACAGCAAGGCCGCCCGGCTGCTCGCCAACGTCGCGCCCGCCGATCCCCTGCGCATCACCGCCGCGCCCTTCTGGGTCCGCCGCCATCGCCGCATCGATCCCGCGGCCTTCACTGCGCCGCCGGTGAAGGCGAAGAGCAATTGCGCCGCCTGTCATCGCGACGCCGCCACCGGCCGCTTCGACGCTCAGGCGATCCTGCTCCCGACCCCCGCAGCCTCCGGAGCCCTGCCATGAGGATCCTGTCTGCTATTCCGTCGCTGATGCTGCTTGCCGCCGGCGTCGCCGCGGCGGCGACGAGCAACCCCGCCCGCGATGCGATCCTCGCCGCCTTCGCCGCCGAAGCGAAGCAGGCCGATCCCGCCTTCGCCGGCTTCTCGGCCGAGCGCGGCCAAGCCTTCTGGACCACCGCCCATGCCGGCGGCAAGCCCGACACGCCGTCCTGCACGAGCTGCCATACGCCCGACCCGACGCGCGAGGGCCAGACGCGCGCCGGCAAGCAGATCGCTCCGATGGCCATCTCCCGGACGCCCGACCGCTTCACCGATCCCGAGAAGGTCGCGAAATGGTTCGGCCGCAACTGCAATTCCGTCCTCGGCCGCGACTGCACGGCGGCCGAGAAGGGCGACGTCATCACTTATCTCGCAGGGAAATGAGGAACGGTCATGAAACGCCTCGCACTTCCGCTCTGCCTCGCCATCGGCATCGTCGGCTCCGGCGCGCGCGCCGAAGAGGGCCTCGTCGTGCCGCCGGTCGAGCATGTGGCGACCCTCAAGGAGTGCGGCGCCTGCCATCTCGCCTTTCCGCCGCAGATGCTGCCGGCGCGCTCCTGGAAGAAGCTGATGGCCGACCTCGCCAACCATTTCGGCGAGAGCGCCGTCCTGCCGCAGGCGACCCGCGCGGAGATCGCGGCCTACCTCGCCGCCAACGCGGGCGATGCCGCCATTTCCAAGCACGGCCGGCTCTTCATGCGCGGCATCGACGCGACGCAGACGCCGCTCCGCATCACGCAGACGCCGTTCTGGCAGGCGGCGCATGAAGAAGTCGCCGCCGCCGCCTTCCTCAGCGACGCCGTGAAGACGCCGTCGAACTGCGCGGCCTGTCACCGCGCCGCGGCCAAAGGCGTCTTCGGCGAGAGCGAGGAGGAGTAGATCCGGCCGCGGCGCTCTCCGCTTTCCCAACGGCCGCCGATGTGGTTTTAGTTGCCCCGCGCCCGCCGCGATTCGCGGGCGGGGCAGCCATTGGTTGGGGAGATTGATCGTGACGGCCGGATTGGACAGCCTGAAGACCCGCCGCAGCCTGAAGGTGGGTACCCGCAGCTACGACTATTACAGCATCGCCGCCGCCGAGAAGGCCGGCCTGGGCGATGTCTCGCGCCTGCCGGTCTCGCTGAAGGTGCTGCTGGAGAACCTGCTGCGCCACGAGGACGGGCGCACCGTCACGGTCGACGACGCCAAGGCCATGGCGGCATGGCTGAAGGATCGGCGCTCCGAGCGCGAGATCGCCTACCGCCCGGCCCGCGTGCTCATGCAGGATTTCACCGGCGTGCCGGCTGTCGTCGATCTCGCGGCCATGCGCGCGGCCATGCAGAGCCTCGGCGGCGACGCCAAGAAGATCAATCCGCTCTCGCCGGTCGATCTCGTCATCGACCACTCCGTGATGGTCGACTATTTCGGCGGCAAGGGCGCCTTCGCCAAGAACGTGGCCATGGAGTACGAGCGCAACGGCGAGCGCTACGCCTTCCTGCGCTGGGGCCAGCGCGCCTTCGACAATTTCCGCGTCGTGCCGCCCGGCACCGGGATCTGCCACCAGGTGAATCTCGAATATCTCGCTCAGGTGGTCTGGACCTCGGATACGAAAGACGCAAAGGGCAAGAAGCGCACCGTCGCCTATCCCGACACCCTCGTCGGCACCGACAGCCACACCACCATGGTCAACGGCCTCGCCGTGCTCGGCTGGGGCGTTGGCGGTATCGAGGCCGAGGCCGCCATGCTTGGCCAGCCGACCTCCATGCTGATTCCGGAGGTGGTCGGCTTCCGGCTCACGGGCAAGCTGCGCGAGGGCGCCACCGCCACCGATCTCGTGCTCACGGTCACGCAGATGCTGCGCAAGAAGGGCGTGGTGAACAAGTTCGTGGAGTTCTATGGCCCCGGCCTCGACGAGCTGGCACTCGCCGACCGCGCCACCATCGCCAACATGGCGCCGGAATACGGCGCCACCTGCGGCTTCTTCCCGATCGATGCCGAGACCATCCGCTACCTGAAGGCCACCGGCCGCAGCGCCGCGCGCATCGCCCTCGTCGAGGCCTATGCCAAGAAGCAGGGCATGTGGCGCACCGCCAAGACGGCCGATCCGGTCTTCTCCGACACGCTCGAGCTCGACATCGCCACCGTCGAGCCCAGCCTCGCCGGCCCGAAGCGCCCGCAGGACCGCGTGCCCCTGTCGAAGGCCGCGGCCGAGTTCCGCGCCGCCCTGACCGACGGCTTCGCCGTCGGCGATGCGGACAAACGCGTGCCGGTGGCCGGCGCCGACCACGGCCTCGGCCATGGCGACGTCGTCATAGCGGCCATCACCAGCTGCACCAACACTTCGAATCCCAGCGTCATGCTCGGTGCCGGCCTGCTGGCCCGCAACGCCGCGCAGCGCGGCCTCAAGGTGAAGCCGTGGGTGAAGACCTCGCTCGCGCCCGGCTCCCAGGTCGTCACGGATTACCTCGCCAAGTCCGGCCTGCAAAAGGATCTCGACAAGCTCGGCTTCAACCTCGTCGGCTATGGCTGCACCACCTGCATCGGCAATTCCGGCCCGCTGCCGGAGCCGATTGCCGAGGCCGTCACCTCGGGCGATCTCGTCGCTGCCGCCGTGCTCTCCGGCAACCGCAACTTCGAGGGCCGCGTCAATCCGCACGTGCGCGCCAACTATCTGGCCTCGCCCATGCTCGTGGTGGCCTATGCGCTCGCCGGCTCGATGAAGGTCGACCTGATGAACGACGCGCTCGGCACCGACAAGAAGGGCCAGCCCGTCTATCTCAGCGACATCTGGCCGTCGGGCAAGGAGATCGCGACCGCCGTCCGCAAGTTCGTGACGGCCGCCATGTTCAAGAAGCGCTACGCCGACGTGTTCGCCGGCGACAGCGCCTGGCGCAAGATCAAGACCGCGGCCGGCCTCACCTATCAATGGGAGCCGACCTCTACCTATGTGCAGCACCCGCCCTATTTCGTCGGCATGGCGACCCAGGCCGGGAGCGTCGGCGACATCGCGGGCGCGCGGCTGCTCGGCCTGTTCGGCGACAGCATCACGACCGACCACATCTCCCCCGCCGGCTCGATCAAGAAGGACAGCCCGGCCGGCAGCTACCTCGTCGGCCACGGCGTCGGCGTCGTCGACTTCAATTCCTACGGCGCCCGCCGCGGTAACCACGAGGTGATGATGCGCGGCACCTTCGCCAACATCCGCCTGAAGAACGAGATGGTGCCGGGCGTCGAGGGCGGCGTCACCCGCCACATGCCCGACGGTGCGCAGATGTCGATCTATGACGCCGCCGTGAAGTATCAGGGCGAGGGCGTGCCGCTGGTCATCGTCGCCGGCAAGGAGTACGGCACCGGCTCGTCACGCGACTGGGCGGCCAAGGGAACGCTGCTGCTGGGCGTGAAGGCGGTGATCGCCGAGAGCTTCGAGCGCATCCACCGCTCGAACCTCGTGGGCATGGGCCTGCTGCCGCTGCAGTTCAAGGACGGCGCGACTCGCAAGACGCTCGGCCTCGACGGCAGCGAGACCTTCGACATCCGCGGCCTCGCCGCCGGCATCAAGCCGCGCATGGATGTGAGCTGCCGCATCACCCGCAAGGACGGCAGCGCGCAAACCGTTACCCTGCTCTGTCGGATCGATACGCTCGACGAGGTGGAATACTACCGTCACGGCGGCATCCTGCCCTTCGTCCTGCGCAACCTCGCGAAGAGCGCCAGCGCCGCGTAGGCGCGCCCCGCCCCGAGGGAGCGATGGGAAGTCCCTCGAGGCGGGCGGCGCCCCGCGCCGTTAATGGATGGGGACGGTCAGGCCGAACGAGAAGGACGGCCCGTAGCCGTAGGGCTGGGGATAGTAGTAGGCCGGCGGGGGCGGCGGATAGTAGTAGGTCGGCGCCGGCTGGTAATAGTAGTAACGCGGCCGGTAGCCGTAGCCACCGTAGCCATAGCCATAACCATGGCCGTGATAGTAGCCCCGGTCGTTGTGGCGATGGTGGCGGTGGTTCCAGTCATTGTCCCAGCCGTCGGCCGCCGCCGGCGTCGCCCCAAGCGCGACAGTCGCGGCCAGCAAGCCGGCGAGCGTAGTCCAGCGCAGTGCCCGACGGGCGTTCGAAGTGGCTGACATCGTCCTATCCTCCAGACAGTGCGTACTGCTTACGATATGGGGACTGTAGCGGCGGCGACCTGAACCCGGCATGAACCGGATTGTCAGAAATGGCGGCTGCTGGTGATATTTTTGCGTTTACGACCGAGAACGGAGCGGGTCCGCCTCACCGCGAAGTGATTCGCCCGTGAGCCGGCCGCGCCATTAGGGTGGCCCGCCATGTCGCGCACCAACATCTTCATCCTGCTGGCGGTCCTCGCCGCCGCCGTTGTCGGGGCGGCCGCCGCCCCCGCCCAGGACAACCAGGACAAGGCAGCGGTCGTCGTCGAGCTCTTCACCTCCGAAGGCTGCAGCTCCTGTCCGCCGGCCGACGCCTTCCTGGGCGAGTTGACGAAGCGTCCGGCCATCGTCCCGCTCGCCTTCCACGTCGACTATTGGGATTACATCGGCTGGAAGGATCCCTATGCCAGCCCGCTCGCGACTCAGCGCCAGCACGATTACGCAACGGCTCTCGGCCTGCATATGGTGTACACGCCCCAGATGGTGGTCGATGGCCACACGGACGTCGTGGGGTCCGAGCGCGGCGCCGTCGCGGCGGCGATCGACAAAGCCGCCGGCTTGCCGAAGCTGGCGATCGCCATCGAGAAGGACGCGGGCGGCGGCTACCGCGTGGCGATTGCGGCCGCCGCGCCGCCCGCCGGCGGCCCGGCGACCGTCTGGCTCGCCCTGTTCGACAGCCAGCAGGAGACCCCCGTGAAGCGCGGCGAAAACGGCGGCCGCACCCTCAAGGAATACAACATCGTCCGCGAATGGCGGCAGATCGCCACCTGGAACGGCAGCGCGCTCAGCCTGCCGCTCGCCATGACCGGCAAGCCGGCCCAGGACGGCTGCGCCATCATCGTCCAGTCCGGCGCGGTCGGCCCCATCCTCGGCGCCGCCGTCATGAAGCTGGACGACGACAGCCGCTCGTAGCGGCGCTCGATCCTGCCGACGCAGCGGCGGCGTCTCCTCCTGCCGCTCCCGAACTTCGGTTTCAGGCGACTGTCAGGTCGAAGCCGCCTGCTGCGCGAGCGCGCTGTGAATCTGGGCCACGACGGCGGCCCCTTCTCCGACCGCCGCCGCGACCCGTTTGGTCGAGCCCGCGCGAACATCGCCGACCGCGAATACGCCGGGCCGGCTGGTCTCGAGCGGCAGGGCGGAACGGCGGATCGGGCTGACGCCGTCGGGAAAGTCGCGTCCGGTCAGGACAAAGCCCTTGGCATCCACGGCCGCGCCGTCGGCGAGCCAGGCGGCGTTCGGATCCGCGCCGATGAACAGGAAGAGATGGCGAAGCGGACAGGCGTGGGTGGCCCGGCTGGCGCGGTCCCGGAACACGGCGGCCGCGAGGCCGCGCGTCCGATCGCCCTCCAGGGCGACCACCTCGGTGCCGACATGCAAGTCAACATTCGGCAGATTCGCGATGCGGTCGATCAGATAGCGCGACATCGTCGCCTCGAGTCCCGTCCCGCGCACGATCAGGTGCAAGCGCTTGACCTTGCTCGCGAGATACACGACGGCCTGGCCCGCCGAGTTGCCGCCGCCGACCACGGCGACCTCGCCGCCCGCGCACAGCGTCGCCTCGATCGGCGACGCCCAGTACGAAACGCCCGCGCCCTCGAAGGTCGCGAGGTTCGGGATATCCGGTCGGCGATAGCGGACGCCGGAGGCGACGACCACGGTGCGTGCCTGCACGGCTTGGCCATCCGTCAGTTCCAGGCGCAGGGGCTCGCCGGGACGGCGGCCGCGACCACCGCAATCGAGCCGCGCCACCTCCAGGGGAATGGCGAGTTCGGCGCCGAATTTCTGCGCCTGGTTGAAGGCGCGCCCGGCCAGCGCCTGGCCGGAGATGCCGGTCGGGAAGCCGAGATAGTTTTCGATCCGGGCGGATGCCCCCGCCTGGCCGCCGATCGCACGCTGGTCGAGCACGAGCACCGAAAGACCCTCGGAGGCGGCGTAGACCGCGGTGGCGAGACCGGCGGGGCCGGCGCCGACCACGGCGACGTCGTACACCGTCTGCGGATCGAGATCGGGTGTGATGCCCAGGCATGCGCCGGCCTGCGCGTTCGTGGGCCGCCTGAGAACCGTTCCGTTCGGGCAGACCATGAGCGGCAGTTCATCCGACGCCACCCCCAGGCGCTCCACGAGCGCGCGGCCTTCCTCGTCGGCCGCAGCGTCCAGCACGCTGTAGGGGTAGCCGTTGCGGGCGAGGAAGCCCTGCAGCCGCACGAGTTCCGCTTCGCCCGCGCGCCCGACCAGCACCGAGCCCGCGCTGCCGCTCTGGAGCAACCCGACGCGCCGCAGGATGAAGGCGCGCATGAGCACCTCCCCGACATCGGCCGAGCCGATCATGAGCGCGCGCAGATGGGCGGCGTCGAAGGGCAGGGCCGTGCAACCCTGGGGGCCGGCGCGGCCGGCGGCCAGCGCGGGCCGCCCGGCCAGCTGGTTGACCTCGCCGGAGACCTGGCCGACGCCGTGCGCGGTAACGGCCGCCTCATGGTCGAGCCCGTCGCGGCGCACCACCTCGATGGCGCCCGCGAGCACGAGCCAGGCCGGTGCCTGGCGTTCACCCACCTCGAAGATGACCTCGCCCGGCGCAAAGTGGCGCGCCGGGCCACTGGCAAAACGCTTCGCCGTCTCGATCTGCGCGATGTCGAGCACGGGGAACATCTGGTCATGACGGGTCTGTTCCAGGTTCATCGCATGTCTCCTGCGGGGGGATGGCCGCCATACCCGGCCTGCCACGCGGGACCGTGAGCGCGGCGCACGGGATCCGTCAAATCAAGATGCCGGCGCCGGCGTCGCGGCGCGGGTCTTCGGGTCGATGGCGAGAACGGCCGCGCCGAGCGCGGCGGCCAGGACGGAGCCGACGAGCACGCCGATCTTGGCGATCGCCGAATCCGGTCCTTGCGGAAACGCCTGATCCGCCATCAGCAGCGCCACCGTATCGCCGATGCCGCACAGACAGGCGGCGCCGATGAAATTGCGCAGCGTGATGCCGTCCGGCACCGTGGCGATCCGCGCCTTGACGGCCAGCAGCGAAGCCAGCGACACGCCCACGGGCTTGCCGATCACGAGCCCCAGGATGACGCCCCACAGAATCGTCCGGCCGGCCGACGACGAGAGGTCGACGTCGAGACTGACGCCGGTGGCGGAGAACGCGAAGAGCGGCAGGATCACATGGGCGGCCCAGGGCGCCACCGCCCGTTCGATGCGATCGGCCGGCGACAGCAGCCGGTCGGTCGCGGCCGAAAGCTGTCGGCTGGCCCAATCCCAGATCGGCTCCTGCTCGATGCGCCGCGTCTCGCCCCCGGCCTGCTTCGCCTCGGTCTCGACATGCTCGAGGGTCGCCAGCGCGGTCGCTGCC
>DATIXH010000140.1:0-35630 GCA_035518775.1 Candidatus Acidiferrum sp. | reverse complement strand
ATCGGCGGCTGGCGCACCGCCGCCGAGGTCGAGCGCGCCGCCGCCGCCAATGACGTCGTGCTCATCGACTGCCCGCCGCACGCCGAGACCGACGCCCGCGTCGCCATGCGCGCCGCCGACCTCGTGCTGGTGCCGGTGCAGCCGAGCCCGCTCGACCTCTGGGCCACGCGCCCCACGCTCGAGCTGGCCGCGAAGGAGAAGCGCCCGGTCCTGCTGGTGCTGAACCGCGTCCCCGCCCGCGCCCTGCTGACGGAGACCATGATCACCCGCCTCGGCGAGTATCAGGTGCGCGTCAGCCGCAAGACCGTCGGCAACCGCGTCGCCTTCGCCCACTCCATGGAATCCGGCCTCACGGTGTTGGAGACCAAGCCCACCAGCACCGCCAGCGACGAGATCACAGCCCTCGCCAAGGACATCTGGTCCCGCCTCGACCGCTGAAGGAAGCGGACAGCCTTCCTATTTGAATCCCACGACCATCGAGGTCGGGCCGGCGAGATTTTCTACGCGCATGTCGCGGAATCCCACCTCGCGCATCCAGCCGATGCAGTCGGCGCCGGTGTAGTCGTAACCCGCGGACGTCTCGATCAGCATGTTGAGGCTCATCAGCAGGCCGAAGGCATTCTCCCGCCGCTCGTCGTCGATGATCTGGTCGTAGACGATGAGCGCCCCGCTCTCCGGCAGCGCCGCCAGTGCGCGCCGCAGGATGGCCAGCTTGTCGTCGAGCCCGAAGCCGTGGAGGATATGCCCCATCACATACACCTCGGCCGGCGGCAGAGGGTCGCTGAGGAAGTCTCCGCCCCGGAACGACAGCCGCTGGCTCAGGCCGTTGGCCGCCACGAACGCCTCGAACACCGGTTTTATCGGCGGCAGGTCGAAGCCGACGCCCGTCAGCTGCCCATGGGCACGCGCCAGATGCACAGGCAGGCCGCCCTCGGCGGTCCCGATATCGGCGAAGGTCTTGTACTTCGCCCAGGGGAACTTGGCTGCGATCGCCAGCGCCGGCCCCGCGCTCACCGCCGTCATCGCCTTGGCGAACTGCGTCAGCTTCTCCGGGTCCTGGTAGATCTTGTGGAAGAAGCTCTCGCCGCTCTTGGCCTCGTTCTGCGGCTGCCCGGTCTTCAGCGCCTCGGTCAGCGAGCCCCAGAACCCGTAGAGCCGCGCATTGCCCATCTCCAGGAGGCCGCCGACATAGCTGGGCTTCGCCTTGTCCAGGAACGCGTCGCTCTCGGCGGTGTTGCGATAGCGCCCGTCCTGCCGCTCCAGCATGCCGAGCGCCACCAGCGCGTCGAAGAAGTCGCGCGCGGCCCGCGCATGCAGCTTCAGCCGCGTGCGCAGCGTCTCCGCATCCGCCGGCCCCTTGGCCAATTCGGTAAACACGCCAAGCTCGACCGCGCTCAGCAACGTTTTCGAAGCCCAGAACCCGAAGCCCAGCTGCAGGATCTTCTCCGGCGTCACCGTCATGTCGGATCTCCGTATCAGACGAGAAGGGGGTCGAGTTCGGCGATGCTCGCGATCACATGATCAGCGTGGGGCGCCAAGGTCTCGCGCGGGCTGGCGCCCGTGAGCACGCCGACCGTGAGCCCTGCGCCGGCCGCCCGCGCCATATCCAGGTCGTGCAGGCTGTCGCCGACCACCGCGATGGCCGCCGCCGGCAGCGCGAGCGCGCGGGCGAAGGCCTCGACCATCCCCGGCCCGGGCTTCGCGCCATGGCCACTGTCATAGCCGCAGAAGAAGTCGATGAGCTCGCCGATCTGGAGGCGCTCGATCTGCGCCCGGAGCGCCTGCTCGCTGTCGTTGGTCGCCACCCCTAGCCGCAGGCCCCGTTGCCGCAACGCCCGAAACAACGCCGGCAGATCGGTCACGGGCACCAGCGAGGTCTCCGCGTGCTGCATGAACTCCCGATTGACCCGCGAAGCCAGCGCCGCGACATCGTCATGGCCAATGAGGTCGGCCCAGACCGCCGCGATCTCGGCATTGGTCCCGGCGGCCAGGACGGAGGACGGGTCGATGCGCCCGCTGGCGCGGTCGTAGCCGCCGGCGGACAGCAGCCGGTCGACGGCGTGCTCGTCGGCATCCACCAGCCGCCGCACGATCGCCTCGTAGGCCGGCAGCCAAGTGGCGCGGAAATCGATGAGGGTGCCGTCCTTGTCGAAAAGGACGGCGCGGATCCTGTTCGTCACCGGCTGATCCCGTCGGCAATCCGTCGATTCAAAAGCTTACCCGGCCATGCTAGCCTCTACAAACATGAACCGAAGGATCTCCTTGCTCGGCTGGCTCCTTGCCGTCCTCGTCGCGTTGGCGGTCGGCCAGCGCTGGCTGCCGGCGGACGTCTTCGCGCCGCATGGCCAGGCCCAGACGGCGGCCGCGGACCTCGCCCAATTCGCCGCCGAGGAGCGTCAGGCCGTCGACGATACGATCGCGCTGCTCAAGGCCGGCGGCCCCTTCCCCTACCGCAAGGACGGCAGCGAGTTCAGCAACCGCGAAGGCCGCCTGCCGCAGGAGGGGCCGGGCTACTATCGCGAGTATACCGTCGCGACGCCGGGCTCGCCCGATCGCGGCGCCCGCCGCATCGTCAGCGGCCAGGCGGGCGAGATCTACTATACGCGCGACCACTACCAGACCTTCATCCGGGTCAACTGAGCGCGCCTGCCATGCTCCGCGCCGCCGATCTCACCCGCGTTACCTGGTGTTGCCTGCACTATGCCGCGGCGGCCGAAATCACGGCGCAGCTGCGGGTTGCGCTGCAGAACGCCGGCATCGCCAGCTTCGATCTAGACGGCGACCGGGTGCGCACGCGCGACGACCTCCTGCGCGGCATCGCCGACGCCATGCAGTTCCCGGACTACTTCGGCATGAACTGGGATGCGGTCATCGACTGCCTGCGCGATCTGGCGGACCGGCAGCCGGCCGAGGGCTACGTCCTGTTCGTGCATGCCGCGGAACGGCTGTGGCGGCAAGGCCTGTCCTGGATGGGCGAGCTGGTGGAGGTTTGGCTCACCGCCGCCGAGGAATCCGCCCATGAGGGCGTCCCGCTCCACCTCGTCTTCGTCAGCCCGTCTTCGCCGGCATAGGGCGTGCGGCAGGATACGTCTGGTCAGGTCCGGCACCAGCGGCTAAAACAGCGCCCGGATCGTGCGGGGGCGTAGCGCCCACGGAGAGCATAGCGATGATCGAACTGTACACGTACGCCACGAGTAACGGCCAGCGCGCCTCGATCATGCTGGAGGAATGCGGCCTGCCCTATAAGGCCATCAAGGTGGACTTGGAAAAGGGCGAGCAGAAGACGCCGACCTACCTGAAGATCAACCCCTCCGGGCAAATCCCCGCCCTGATCGATCCCGACCGCCCCGGCGGCAAGCCGATCGTTCTCGCGCAGTCCGGCGCCATCATCCTCTATCTCGTTGACAAGACGAACAAGCTGATACCGCGCGATCCCCTCCGGCGCGCCCAGGCGCAGCAGTGGTTCCTGCAGGCGATGAGCGACGTCGCGCCCTCGAGCGGCATCCTGTTCGTGGTCGGCACGATTCCGGAGGTCACGAGCGCGACTCGCAAGCTGTTCGAGCAGCGCCTGATCAACCAGCTGCGCAACGCCGACCGCCGCCTGGGCGAAGTGGAGTTCCTGGCGGGCGAGCTGTCGATCGCCGACATCGCGCTCTATCCCACCGTCGCCTTCCGCCGCGAGCTGATCGAGCAGCATGGCGAGCTGCGCAACCTGATCCGCTGGATCGCGACCATGTCGGCGCGACCGGCAGTGCAGCGCGGCATGAAGGTCCCGGCCTAGCGCTCGAGGACAACACCAGATGCGTGCGTGCTGGCTGCTGCTGCTCTCGCTCCTGCTGCTGGCAACCCTTACGTCGGCGGCCTACGCGCAGAATGATGCGGGAACACCGGCGGGACAGATCACCGTCGATGATCTTCGAAAGGTCTTCGAGCGCCTCGTGACCGCATCGGACGGCGGCGACCGTAGGGCGCTCGCGCGCTTCAGCCAGCTCTATCGCAGCCTCTATCAGCAGGCCCTGCTCGAGGCGAGTTCCAACGTGCCGAAGACGGCGACCGCGATGATCCCGGAGCTCGACCGTTGGCTGGCCGACAAGGCGACCGCCGGCTCGGCCACCGCGCAATTCTGGATCGCCGAGCGGACCAAGGTGCTGCAGGCCTATGGCGCCAAGCCGGCCGATCTGGATGCCGTCGTGAAGTGGTATCGCGCTTCGGCCGAGCAGGGCTTCGCGCCGGCGCAGGACTCGCTCGGCCAGGTCCTCGGCTTCTTCCCGCAATATGCCCGCGAGCCCTTCGAGGCGGAGAAGTGGCTGTTCCAAGCGGCCCGCCAGGGCGAAGACGCCGCCGGCGACCGGCTCCTCGAGGCCATCGAAATCGACGTGCAGCGCGCCAACTACAAGCCGGATGCGGACATTCTGCAGTGGCTGCAGCAGCAAGCCGACTCCGGCAATGCGAAGGCTCAGGAGCTGCTTGGCAAGGTGACGCAGAACTGAAGGTGCGTCAGCGCTGGCTCGTCTCCCAGTTCGGCGCGATGTAGACTCTGGCGTCCGAGCGCGGCAGCAGCGCTTTCCCCGCAACCGCGTCCGACAGACGCTCTGCCATCATGATCGTCGGCGCATTGAGGTTGCCGCTCACGACGTTCGGCATGATCGAGGCGTCGATGACGCGCAGGCTCTCGATGCCATGCACGCGACCGGCGTCGTCGACCACCGCCATGGGGTCGGTGGCCAGGCCCATCTTGCAGGTGCAGGAGGGGTGATAGGCGCTCTCGGCCTTGTGGCGCAGGTGGGCATCGATCTCGGCATCGGTCTTGACGTCGGGACCGGGCGCCAGCTCCGGTCCGCGAAAGGGATCGAAGGCCTTCTGCGCGAAGATCTCGCGCGTGAGCTTGATGCCCGTACGGAACTCGAGGCGGTCCTGCTCGGTCTGCAGATAGTTGAACTGTATCGCCGGCGCCTGCCGCGGGTCCGCAGACCTGAGCGTAACGGAGCCTCGACTGGTCGGCCGCATCGGACCGACATGCGCCTGGAAGCCATGACCCGGCTGGGTCGCGCTGCCGTCATAGCTCGCAGCGATCGGCAGGAAGTGGTACTGCAGGTCCGGATGCTCGACACCGGCGTGGCTCCGGATGAAGCCGCCGGCCTCGAAGTGATTGGTGGCGCCGATGCCGGTGCCGAGGAACGTCCATTCGATACCGACCAGCAGCTGCCGCAGCGGATTCTTCAGCACCGGGTAGAGCGTGATTGGCTGCAGGCAGCGGTGCTGCACATAGGTCTCGATATGATCCTGCAGATTCTGCCCGACACCGGGCAGATCCTGAAGCACGGCGATGCCGTGCTGACGGAGATGGTCGGCCGGCCCGACGCCGGAGAGCATCAGGATCTGAGGCGAGTTGATCGTGCCCCCGGAGACGATGACCTCGCGCGCCGCGCGCGCCTGTCTCACACGGCCGCCCTGAGCGTACTCGACGCCGACGGCGCGTTTGCCGTCGAACAGAACCCGCAAGGTGAGCGCTCGCGAGTGCACGTCGACATTCCCGCGGGCAATCGCCGGCCGCAGGTACGCCTTGGCCGCGCTCCAGCGGCGGCCGCGATAGGTCGTCATCTCCATCGGCCCCAGCCCTTCCTGCTGGTAGCCGTTGAGATCGGCCGTCAGGGGATAGCCCGCCTGCCGGCCAGCCTCCAGCCACGCCGCGTAGAGCGGGTTCTTCGTCTTGCCATGCGAGACATGCAGGGGACCATCGGCGCCGTGGTAGTCGTCGCCCCCGAGTTCGTGAGTCTCGGCCCGGCGGAAATAAGGGAGTATGTCGGCATAGGACCACCCGCGCAGTCCGGCCTGGGCCCAGCTGTCGTAGTCGCGGGCATGGCCGCGGATGTAGCACATGCCGTTGATCGAGGACGAACCGCCGATGACGCGGCCGCGCGGGCAGTACATCCGGCGCCCATCCATGAACGGCTCAGGCTCGGTGTGGTAATACCAGTTCACCTTGTCGTCGGCGAGCGGATAGGCGAACGCCGCCGGCATATGGATCTTCCAATTCCAGAAATGATCCCGCCCGCCCGCCTCCAGCACGAGGATTTTGTTCTCGGGCCGCTCCCCCAGCCGGTAGGCGAGCACGCAGCCGGCCGATCCCGCACCGATGATGATGTAGTCGTAGCTTGCCGTGTCAGCCATGAACTCGCCCCCGGCGAGGTTCCTAGCCTACGGCGCGCGCCGGGTCCAGCCGCCGCCGATCAGATGACTGCTCCCCCGGCGCCTATTCCGTCTCCTGCGCATCCTCATCGCGTTCCTCCACCAGCCCTCGAAGCTTCTTGAAATCCGGGATCACGAGCGTGCGGCCACGCCGCTCGATGATCGCCGCCCGTTCGAGCAGGCTCAACTCGCGTGCCACCGTTTCTCGCGTCGTCGCCACGCGCGCCGCGATGTCGCCGGCGGTCGGCGCCGGATAGAGCACGGCATTGCCGAACTCGGTTTCCGACGGCTGCGCCACCCGCAACAGCTCGGCCAGGATGCGCCGCGGTACGTCCTTGGTATGCAGATCGACCACCTTGCTCGACAGATCGCGGACGCGTTCGCTCAGGTACTTCAGAACATCCGTCATCACGCCCTGCTCGTCCCGCAGCGTCTGCCAAAACAACTCGGGCGACATGGCGGCGACGGTGCAGTGACTGGTCGCCCGGACGCTAGCCGAGCGCGGCCGGCCGTCGATCGCAGCCAGCTCGCCGAAGATCTCGCCGGCGTGGATGTCCCGGAACGTCACCTTCTTCCCGCTCCGCGAGTAGATCGTGACCTCGGCCTTGCCGGCGATCAGGAAGTACACCATGCGACTGTCATCCTGATGGCGGACGATTTCCTGGCGCGGCTCGCATTCCCGCCACGTGCAGCGGTGGGCCAGGGCCCGACGCGCCTCGGGCGTCAGCGCTCGAAAGATCGAGATGCTATCGAGACTGTCGTGATTCCGTTCCATAACGACGATTGCCTCTCCCGCTACCCTCGCGGCGGCATATGCATTCTATGTATCGAATCAGTCCGCAAAAACCGTGCCGCTCAGCCTGAGCGGCTTCGATCAATCTTCGGTCCCGGAAACCGCCGTCGGCGCGCCCCCCGCCCTCCGCACACCGGCGGGCCGTCACGCCTCCATCGGCTCGACGACCAGGCGCCGGAGCTTGTCGACAATGGGGATGACCAGCGTGCGGCCATGCTTCTCGATGATCCCGGCGTCCATCATCTCCCGCAGGACGCGGTTGACGGTCTCGCGGGTCGTGGCCACGCGGGAAGCGATATCGGTGTTGGTCGGCGCCGGGAACAGCACGGCGTTTCCAACCTCCGTCTTGACCGGCTCGGCCAAACGCAGAAGTTCGGCGGCGATGCGTTTCGCGACCGGCAGGGTCGCGGACTCGACCTCCTTGTCGGACATCTCCCGCAGCCGCCGGACCAGGCGCTTCAGCACGGCCGCCACGACGGTCGGTTCGGTGCGCAACACCTCCCAAAACAGCTCCTGCGACATCGCGGCGGCAGTGCAGCGCGTGACGGCCTCCACGCTCGCCGACCGTGGCTTGCCGTCGATCGCCGCCCACTCGCCGAACATCCCTCCGGGGTTGATGTCGATGAACGTCACCTGCTTGCCGTTCTCTGAAAAGATCGTGGCATGGGCCTTGCCAGCGGTGAGAAACAGGACCGTCCGGCTGTCCTCCTGGTGGCCGAGAATCTGCTGGTGCGGCTTGAAATCCCGCCAGGTACAGCGCCCGGCCAGCATGCGCCGCGCCTCTGGCGTCAAACCGCCAAAGATATCAATGCTATCCAGCGTATCGTGGCGTCGCTCCATGATGCCAATCGCCTCCCCCACCGACCTTATAGCGCCTGATTCCCGTGGGTATCAATTCGTTACTCGACTGGGCCGGTTGGGCCGCGGTCGTCTCCACACGTCGTACTCGAAGCGAATGCGCGAAATGCTCCGGCGAAAGGCCTGTGAGGGGCGGGAGTAGCGGTAGACCGGGCGCCACCCCTCTCGCTCGTAGAACCGGCGGGCGCCGATATTCGCCTCGAGACAGTCGAGCGACGCCGTTCGGTAGCCGTCCGCCGCGATCGCGTCGATCTGAGCCCGCAGCAGCTTTGGACCGATGCAGGCTCCCTGGAACGGGGGATCGATCCAGAGGTCCTCGATCACCGCGCCGTTGCGATAGCTGAAGCCGACGACGCGGGCGCCGGAGGTCGCGACCAGCAACGCGCGCGCGATCGGGATCAGCTCCGCATGCAGCAGGCCCGCAATGTTCGACCAGCTTTCGGCATCGACGCCGAGAACCTGCGCTAGGCTGTGGTGCCAGATACGCTCCGAAATGCCGACGACCTCGCCGATATCAGCCTCGGTCCCCGGGCGGATCAGCGGCGATATGGCCCGAACGCGCGTCACCGGGGCTCCTGCTGCTCAACAAGCGACAACAAGCGAACGTGTTTTCCTATGAGACCCGATTGCTTCAGGGTTTGGCGACCATGAGATAGACGGTGAACATGACCGCAATAAACGCCGGCCAGCCGAGCACGAACCACAAACGGGCATAGCGCCGGTAGTGCGCCGACAGCGGCGCATGATTCGCAGCCGCCTCCGCCGCCAGATCGCGCATCCTTATCTGCAGCCAGACCACCGGCAGCCAGCACGCACCCGCCAGCAGATAGAGACCGTAGCTCCACACCAACCACGGCTCCGTCAGCGAGTATCCGGTCATCTGGACGAGCCACAGCCCTGATAGCGGCTGGACGATGATCGCCGGCAGCGTGAACAGCCAGTCGGCGAGAACGACGTTGCGCGCCGTCGCCGCGATCGTCGCCGGCTCTCCTGTCAGATCGGCTCGCCACATGAACCACGCCGTTCCCAGCCCCGTCCCGAAGAGAACGGCCGCCGAAAGGATGTGAACGGTCTTGAGGATGTCGTAGAGCATCATCGATCGTCATCGATGGCCATCATGACCAGCGTCGCCACCGCGAGCGGGATGCAGATCGCGAGCGGCGTGATCGGATGAATCCACTGCCATGGCTGGCCCACGCTGAGGAAGGCAAGGTATACGACCGTCACCCCTATCATGACGCTACCGACAAGTGCCACTCGGTACCGCAGCAGGGCCGCGATTCCCAGGGCGACATCCAACGCCCAGCCGAGATGAAAGGCGACCGGCAGCAGGACATCCGGCACGCCGGACTCGCGAAGCATCCGCAGACTGTCGACATGCGGCCACAGCACGAGGGTGGTCAGGCCGGTGAACAACCAGAACAGCCCGATGGCGACGCGCAGCAGCGGCCGGAGGAAGTAGAGCCGCGCATGCCAGCGGTCCTGCACGTGCGCCGGCTCGCTGGCCAGAGCGTCCGCAAAGCGGCGCGGCACGATCCCGGTGGCGGCCATGAAGGGCGCAGGGTCGGCGGTATTGCCGGCCTGCAGCATCGTCAGCGCGGTTGTCGTGACCGGCCCGCCGCCGAGCCAATCGGCGATGCGCGCCACCAGCCGCACGACCTTCGGCGGGGTCTCGACAAATCGGGGCGCCGCGTATCCGAGCCATTCCCTGAGACCCGCCAGGATGTCCCGCAGCGCCATCGGCTCGGGTCCGACGACGTTGATGAGCTGGCGCGAGATGCGGGAGTCCTCGACCAGTCGCCGCACGGTCTCGGCCAAGTCGCTCATGTGAATGGGCTGAAACTGCTGCCGCCCGTCGCCCACCAGCGGAACGATCCATGGCAGCGCCGCCAAGGCGCGAAACAGCGACGTGCCGCCGAATGATCCGGCGGGTGTGTAGGCGAGCGAGGGGCGCAGGATCACCCAGTCCACATCGAGCGATTCGAGATGACGGTCGGCATCCAACTTGCTTCGGGAGTATTCGAGGGCGATGTCGGGGCCAATGCCGAGTGCGGAGATCTGGACGACGCGACGCACCCTCGCCCGCGCGCAGGCATCGAACAGCGCCTTGGGCGCCGCGCCATGAACGGCGGCCATCGATTGCCCCCGTCGCGGCTGCAGGATGCCCACGCAGTTGACGACCGCGTGGATGCCCGCCAGATGCGGCAGCCATCGCTCCGCCGTCACGTCACGATTGAAATCGCAGGTCAGGCTCTCCTGATCGGGAAACATCCGGCGGATCCGCTCGACGTCACGCCCGGCGCACACGATCCGGTGCCCGCCCGCGCGTAGTGCCGCCACGATATGGCGGCCGATGAAGCCCGCCGCCCCGGTCACGAGGACCCGCATCGCACCCCCCTCTTCCATCGCGGCCGCCGTCGCGATAGTGATGTTTCTCTCGACCACCGATCACGGCGACGGCAATGGCGAAGTTCAGTCTACACGAACGGCTCCGGGCCGATACGATCGAGCTGACGCGTTGGCCGCTCTCCGTCGTTCTGCTGATGAACGTACGGCACTGGCCCTGGCTCGTGCTGGTTCCGCGCCGGCCCGATATCCGCGAGATCCACGAACTCCGGGAGGCCGACCAGCACACTCTGACGGCGGAGATCGTGCGGGCGAGCCGCGCCGTAACCCGGCTGGTAAAGCCTCACAAGATCAATATCGCGGCGCTGGGGAACGTCGTCCCGCAATTGCATGTCCATGTCATCGCCCGCTTCACCGACGACCCCGCCTGGCCCAAGGCCGTCTGGGGCACCGTGCCGCCGGCACCGTATCCCCCCGACGATCTTCTGGAGCGCGTGAGAGGGTTCCAGCAGGTGCTCGCCGATGGCTAAGGGCGCGCTGCCGGTGGAATCCGCTTGACGCGCGCGATCGAACGGGCGTATTGACCCGCCCCGGTTTGCGCGGCTCCGGATCGGCCGGCGCGCGTCGGCCGGGAAATGCAGGTTCGAGGATGATGCGATTCAGGTCATATCGAGCGATGGACGAAGCCGGCGCTGGCTGCCGGATAGTGCCGTTGCCGAGACCAGCACTCATCGACTCCCGGGAGGACGTCGCGCCGATGGCATAGCCTGCCATCCCTTGTCGGCACGCGTGGCCCCTCCCGGATCCGATGTCCGCGGAGGGGTTTTCTTTTTCGTGTGTACCGATCGCCCGAAAGGAGGGCGAAGACCATGAGCAACTTCAAGTTCATCGCGACGAGCGGCGCGCCGATCAAGGCCTGGGTGACGGGCGTGCCGGTGGAGCCGGAGGCCGAGGCGCAGCTGCGCAACATGGCGGGCCTGCCGTTCATCTACAAGCATGTGGCGGTGATGCCCGACGTGCATCTGGGCAAGGGTGCCACGGTCGGCAGCGTGATCCCGACCAAGGGCGCGATCGTGCCGGCGGCCGTGGGCGTCGACATCGGCTGCGGCATGTGCGCGGCCATGACCGACCTCGTCGCCAACGACCTGCCGGACAGCTTGGTCGAGGTGCGCAAGGCAATCGAGAAGGTCGTGCCGGTCGGCCCGGCCTCCCACAAGGAGGTGCCGAAGGCGGCCGACAAGGCCTGGTACGGCAAGCTCAAGGTGGCGTTCACGGCCATCGACGTGAAGCATCCGGGGCTGACGACCAAGACCTCGCCGGCGTACCAGCTCGGCACGCTCGGCGGCGGCAACCACTTCATCGAGCTCTGCCTCGACGAGGCGGATCGCGTGTGGGTGATGCTGCATTCGGGTTCGCGCAACATCGGCAACCGCATCGGCACGCACTTCATCGCCAGGGCGAAGGAGGAGATGGAGCGTCTGTTCATCCGCCTGCCGGACAAGGACCTGGCCTACCTGGCCGAGGGCTCGGCGTTGTTCGACGACTATGTCGAGGCGGTGGGCTGGGCGCAGGACTATGCGCGCGTCAATCGCGACCTCATGCTGGCGGCGGTGATCGACGCCATCGCGGAGGCGCTCGGCCGCACCATCGCCCATGGCGACGTGGCCGTGAACTGCCACCACAACTACGTCGCCAAGGAGGAGCACTTCGGCGACAAGGTGTGGGTGACGCGCAAGGGTGCGGTGCGCGCGGGAGCCGGCGAGCTCGGCATCATTCCGGGCTCGATGGGGGCGAAGTCCTACATCGTGCGCGGGCGCGGCAATCCGGACTCGTTCCACACCTGCTCGCACGGGGCGGGACGGGCCATGTCGCGTGCCGAAGCCAAGCGCCGCTTCACGGTCGAGGACCATGTGCGGGCCACGGAGGGTGTCGAGTGCCGCAAGGATACCGGCGTCATCGACGAGACTCCGGCGGCCTACAAGGACATCGACGCCGTGATGGCCGCGCAGAGCGATCTCGTGGAGATCGTGCACACGCTGAAGCAGGTGCTGTGCGTGAAGGGCTAAACGGGTCGCAGGGGTGAGTCGTCAGACCTACCCCTGCGAGACAAACGCGGCTTCGTAGGCTAGGCTGCTGGCTCGTTGCAGGTGTGGGCCGCTCGTCCTATGAACCGTCTGTTCGCGCTCGTTATCCTATTCGCGCTGGCGTCCTGTGAACAGCCGCCGAAGCCCGATGCGACGGCACAAAGCGGTGACGATCTCCCCTCTTCGTTGAGGCGTCAGGTCGAGTCGCACTGGGAGTACAATCCGGGTCTGCCGGGGATAGACAAATCGACCGTCACCATCGCGCTTGAAATGAACCCTGATGGAAGCGTGAAATCCGCATCGATCATCGACGACTTGGCAAGGATGAAAAACGACGACAACTACCGCGCGTTCGCAGAGAGCGCGCTCCGGGCCGTCATGAGGTCCAGTCCGCTAAAGATTCCTCCCTCGGTGCCATACGAGGTATGGAAGAGAATCGTCATCGATTTTCGGGTGATGCCATAGACCAAGGCCGCGCCACACCCTCGTGACGATATCTCACAATGTCGGCACGATCCGCCGCAGCACCTGGGCTGCCGACTCCGCCGCATAGGGAAGGAAGGCCGGAAAATCGAGGTGGCTCTCGGCGCCGGCGAGGTCGCTCACGCAGCGGACGACGATGCAGGGTGCGTTGAACTGGGCGCCGACCTGGGCGACGGCAGCGCCTTCCATCTCCACCGCTTGCGCCCCGAAGCGCTCGAAGAGGCGTTTGCGCGTCGTCTCGCAGTTGATGAACTGGTCGCCGGAGATGATCGTGCCGAAGCGGATCGTCGGCTGGCGCGATGCGGTCCCGGTCACGGCGGCCGGCAGCGGCGGCAACACGAAACCATCCAGCCGATCGTGCAGCCGACCTCGAATGTCCGGAGCAAGCTCGAAGGCCAGGCGCTCGCGCGATTCGCCGATCGGCGCCACGCCCGGGCGAAACGGCTTGATCTGCCCGTCGATGACGGCGCCGTAGTCGTGCTGGATGAGGCGGTCGGCGACGACCACCTCGCCGATGCCGAGCGCGGGATCGATGCCGCCGGCGACGCCCGTCAGCAGCACGCTGCGGCAGCCGAAATGATCGAGCAGCAGGGTCGCTACCAGCGCCGTGTTGACCTTGCCGATGCCGGCCTCGACCAGCACGACCGGCACGCCGTCGAGCCGTCCCTGTCGGAACGAGTAGCCGCCACGCACGATCTTGTCGTCGACCTCCAGCGCGTGGCCGAGGTGGCGCACCTCCTCCGCCAGGGCCGCGATGATGCCGAGCGGACGGGCCGGTGCGCTCATCCTTCGCCCCTCCTCAGAAGTTGAGGGCCTTGCGAGCCAGCGCGAGTTCCTTCTCGCCGACCGTGAGGTCGTTGGCGATCGAATACCAGAGCTTCTCCCGCTTCACGAAGTCCGGGAGCGCCAGCAGCGTGCGCTCGACCTCCTCCATCTTGAAGTCGAGCTCGCCGGGACGGTGACGCACGCCGGCCTCGCGCACGATCTCGCGCGCCAGCTCCGGCATGTTGCCCTGCAGCGTCGACATGATGAGCACGCCGAGGGCGACGAGCTCGCCATGCATGAGCGTGCGCCCAGTGACGTGCTCGAAGGTGTAGGCGAAGAAATGCTCCGAGCCCTCCTCGAAACGCGAGTGCCCGTAATCGTCGCAGTATTTGCCGATGACCCGGTGCAGCTCCATCAAGCGCCGGATGGCCTCGTTCTCGCCCTTGTAGAGGCCAGGCGCCAGCTCGCGCAGCTCCTTGATGAAGCGCAAGGACTCGCTGGCGGCGAAATCGTCCCAGGGCGGCGTGTGCCCGCGCTTGACGGCATATTCCCAATCCCAGCGTCCGGTGTGGCAGGACAGCACGTCGCCGATGCCGCCGCGCAGCAGATAGGCCGGCGCGCTCTTCATCAGCTCGTAGTCGACGAACACCATCTCCGGGATCGCGTCGCCATAGTAGCGCACGCCGTTGCCCTCGCGGATCGCCGTCATATGGGTGAAGCAGGCGTTAACCGACGGCAGGCTCGGGATCTGGAACAGCTTCAGCTTCTTGCGCCAATGCAGCCACTTGGCCGTATCCATGGCGGTGCCGCCGCCGATGCCGATGACGCAAGACACATCGCTCGGCAATTCCTTGGCCAGCTTGTCGAGATGGTCGCGCTCGAGGCTGTCGGCCATGACCAGCGCCGCCGGCGTGCCGCCGAAGCGGCCGCGCAGCATCTCCCAGGGCTCGGCCTGGGTCACCACGATCGCCGGCGACAGGATGCGTCCGACATCGCTGGCGATGGTCGCGCCATACTTGACGGGAAACAGCATGCTCATCGGACGCCCCTCCTCTTCTCCATTCATTCCGTCGCCAGGCGCCGGCCCTGGTGGTCATCGAAAAACATGAGATGCTCCTCTCTGTCCACCTGGAAATGCACGGCGCTGCCGGCGGCAAAACTCGCCATGCCGGGGACGCGCGCGACCAGCTCGCCGCCCTCCCAGGCCAGCGTGACGAACGTTGCCGGCCCGACCGGCTGGGCCAGCCGTACCGTCGCGCGAATGCCCGCCGGGCTCAGCACGACATGCTCCGGCCGCACGCCGAGCGCGAAGGTCTGCGCCCCCTGCACCAGTCGTTCCGCTGTCCTCAGCGGCAACGGGAATGCGGCGGCGCCGACGCGAAAGACCGGCAGGCCCCCCTCGCCCTCGACCCGTCCCGGCAGGAATTCGAGCGGTGGGCTGCCGATGAAGCGCGCGACATATTTGGACGCCGGCCGCGCGTACACTTCCGCAGGCGTGCCGTACTGCTCGATGGCGCCCTCGCGCATGACCGCGATACGGTCGGAGAGCGAGAGCGCCTCCTCCTGATCATGGGTCACGAAGATCGAGGTGACTCGCAGGCGCTGGTGCAGCTCCTTCACTTCCGCGCGCATCTTGATGCGGAGGCCGGCATCGAGGTTCGAGAACGGCTCGTCGAAGAGGAACACCTGAGGCTCCCTGATGATCGCGCGCCCGAGCGCCACGCGCTGCTGCTGGCCGCCCGACAGCTGCGCCGGGAGCCGGTCGAGCACGCCGCTCAGCTCCAGCGACTCCGCCACCTCCGCGACGCGCTGACGCCTTCCAGCGCGGCCAATGCCGCGCAGGCGGAGCGTGAAGCCGATGTTCTCGGCCACCGTCATGTGCGGATAGAGGGCGTAGTTCTGGAACACCATGGCGACGTCGCGCTCGAACGGCGTGAAGTCATTGACCCGCCGGCCGCCGATCAGGATGTCTCCGGCGCTCGCATCCTCGAGCCCGGCCACGAGGTTGAGCGTGGTGGTCTTGCCGCAGCCGGAGGGACCGAGCAGCGTGACGAACTCGCCGTCGGCGACCTGCAGGTCGATGCCCCTGCAGACGGCGACCTTGCCGAAGTTCTTGGTGACCGCGCGCAGCTCGACCTCGGCCATGCTCGCTAACCCTTCACCATGCCCTCGGCGAAGCCCTTCATGATCATGTTGCGAAAGAGGACGGCGAGCGCCACGACCGGCGCGATCGCAAGCGCCGCCGCCGCCATCATCTGCCCGAACACGGTCTGGTACTGGCCGGCGAACTGCGAAATCACGAGCGGCGCCGTGCGCGCGCTCTGACGCGTCAGGATCAAGGCGAAGAAGAACTCGTTCCAGGACTCGATGAAGGCGAACACGCCGGTGGCGAACAGCGGCGCCAGCGAGATCGGCAGCACGATCAGCCGGAAGATCTGCGCCGTCGTGGCGCCGTCGACCGCCGCCGCCCGCTCGATCCCCCGCGGTATCGCCAGGAAGAAGCCGCGCAGGATCCAGATCACGATCGGCAGATTGAACGAGAGATAGACGATGATCAGCGCCGACCGGGTGTCGACGAGGCCGAGATGGCTCATGACGATGAACAGCGGAATGGCGATGACGATGCCCGGCAGCATCTGGGTGCCGAGAATCATCAGCAGGATGGCATCAGCGCCGGGAAGCTCAAGCCGCGCCAGGGCGTAGGCCGCGGGCGCGCCGACGGCGATCGCCACGGCCGTCGTGAACAGGGCCACCAGGAACGAGTTGGCGAAGCCCTGCCCCAGCTGCGCGGCGGCGGCGAACACGCCGGTATAGTTGGCGAGCGTAAAGGAGGCGGCAGAGAAATCGGGCGGCCGCGTCGTGAGCGCCTGCTGCTCCATGAAACTGGAGATCACCAGCCACGCCAGCGGGCCGATCGTTATGACCACGAACAGGGCTAGGCCGACCACCACGATCGACGGACCGACTAACCGGCCGACGCGGCGCCCGGCCATTGCTCAGCTCCCTGCTCTCTGCAGGCCCGGCTGCAGCAGCCAGATATAGCCGAGCGCCAGCACGAAACTGACGGCGAAGACAACGTTGGCGATGGCCGCGCCGTAGCCGAGGTCGAGGAAATTGAAGGTCGTGCGGTAGGCCAGGAAGTTGAGAAACACGGTGCCGTCGGCCGGGCCGCCCTTGGTGAGCACGAAGATCAGGTCGAAGATGCGCAGCGACCATAGGGTCTGCAGGATCACGGCGACGGCAATCGTCGGCCGCAGCTGCGGCAGCGTGATGTGCAGGAACTGCTCCCAGGCATTCGCGCCGTCGAGCCGCGCCGCCCGGTAGAGCACCGGCGGCACCTTGCTGAGGCCGGCCAACAGCAGGATGGCGATGAATGGCACCGACTTCCAGATATCGACGGCCAGCACCGTGTGCAGCGCCATGCGTGCCGTGCCGAGCCAGACGACGTTGCGGTCGATCAGCCCGACTTCCAGCAGCAGCACGTTGAGGATCCCGTAGTTGGCGTGCAGGATCCATTTCCACAGCACGGCGTTGGCCACCGGCGCGATTGCCCACGGCAGCAGCAGCACGATCCGGAAGATGCCGAAGCGTCCGAACGGATGTACGAGCAGGAGCGCCACGCCAAGCGCCAGCAGCACCACCACGACAACTTCGATCGCCGTGAAATAAGCGGTTGCCGATAGGGCCGCGCCGAAGGTGCGGTCCTCCAGCAATGCGCCGTAGTTGGACAGGCCGATGAAGCGGCCTTCGAAGGTGCCGCCGGCCGCACGCAGATCCTGTAAGGACAGCAGCATCGAATCGACGATGGGATAGGCGAGAATCAGCACAAGAATAAGCAGCGCCGGCGCCAAGGCCGCGTATCCGGCGCGCCGCCGGCGCTGCTCCAGCGTTCCCAAGGGCCTTCTATCCCCGATCGGACGAGGCGGTCGGACTTGTCCGGCGGATCAGGACCGCTTCTTCACGATGGCCGTCACCTGGTCGGCCGACGCCTGGATCGCATCCTTGGCCGACTGGCTGCCGGCCAGGGCCTTCTGGATCTGCGTGCCGATGGCGGTCGTGACCTGCGTGTAGTCCGGCGTCACGAAGCTGTCGTAGGGGTGCTTCGCCTGCTCCAGCACCGCGGCTGCGTTCGGCGCCGCCTTCTGGACTTCCGGATCGGCCAGGACCGACAGCCGGATCGGCAGCCAGCCAGTGTCGATCACCTGCCGCTTCTGGACCTCGGCATCGAGATAGAACTCGATCAGCTTGCGGGCGAGATCCTGGTTCTTCGAGGTGGCCGCGATGGTCCAGGCATCCGTTCCATCGATCGAGGCGGTCCCCGCCGGGCCGGCCGGCAGCAGGGCGCCGCCGAGCTTGCCAACGATCTTGGAGTTGGCGGGATCCTGCGCCGGCTTCCACATGAACGGCCAGTTCATCATCATCGCGGCGTTGCCAGCCAGCAGCACGTTGGTGGCGTCGTTGATGCCCACATAGGACAGCGATCCGGGGTCGGTATACGGCATCAGATCGACCATCGCCTGCAGGCTGCTGATGCCGGCCTCGTTGTTGAAGGCGGGCAGGCCGTCCTCGCCGTAGAGCTTGCCGCCGGCCTGCTGCAGGAAGCACATCCAGTAGGAGGCGACGCCACCGATGCCCTCGGGTGCGCCATAGTTGAGCACCCAGCCGTAGCGGCCGTCGCGCGTCAGCTCCTTGGCCGCGGCTTTCAGCTCGTCCCAGGTTTTCGGCGGCTCCTTGAAGCCGGCGGCGGCCAGCTGCTCGGTGTTGTAGAACAGCGTCAGCAAGGAGAGTGTGAAGACCACGCCGTTCTTCTTGCCGTCCCAGGTGACCGTGGCGAAGCTCGAGGGTGGCAGGTCCGCGACCAGATCGGCTGGCAGCTTGTCGGAGAACGGCACCGTGAACTTCGAGAACTCCGGCACCCAGCCGGACATGTAGATGACGTCCCAGGCATGCGCCCCCGACGCAAAGTTGGTGGCCATCTTGTCGTGCAGCTCGGGCCAGGCGACCGCGTCATAGGTGACCTTGGCGCCGTTCGCCGCCTGCCATTTCGCGAAGGCGTCTTCCGAGAACTTTGCGGCCCCCGGCGGCGCCGGATCCGGCGGCAGCGGCGTCAGGACATTGAGCGCTACATCGTCGGCCCAGGCTGGCCGCAGTCCACTCGCCCACAAGGCCGGCGTCGCAAGCGCGGCGCCGGCGGCCGTCCGTTTCAGGAATTCGCGACGCGCCGGATGCCGGCTCGCCCCGCTATGGTCGTTCGACATATCAGCATCCCCTCCCAGGGTCTCTCGCTCGTGTTGTCAATTTTGTCTACACTCAGTAGGCACGATCATCCCACTGCATTTCGCCGCTCGTCAATGCCGCGGCGGCGCGGTGCGGGCACTCGCCGCCGTGTGGCCGGTCCCGGGAGATATGTCGCGCCTTAACTGCTTGCTAACCACTAAAATGCTTTAATTATGCAGCATATTCGCTGCAGCTGTATTGCGAGAATCGATTTGCGCGATCCGCACCATTCGCGCCACTGGTCGCGGCGGCAGTTGGGATTGCTGCTCGCCGGGTCGGGACTGGCGGTAGCGACACTCATATCGTCGCGATCCTGGGGTGCAACGCAGGGCATACCGGTGCTCTACACCTGGGAGGGCTTCGATTCGCCGGCCCTCGTCGGTGATTTCGCCACGAAGCACGGCGCGCCGCCCGTCTTCCAGACTTTTGCCGACGAGAACGAGGCGTTCGAGAACATCAAGGCCGGCCTCCACGTCGACTTGGCTCACCCCTGCGCCGACACGTTCGGGCACTGGAACGAGGCTGGCTTGCTGCAGCCGATCGATGCCGCCCGACTGACAAACTGGCCGGACTTGTTCGATCGGCTCAAGGCCGTGCCCGGCAGTCAATCGGCTGGCAAGCAACTGTTCATCCCCGTCGATTGGGGGACGACGTCGGTGGCCTACCGCTCCGACCTCGTGGAGTCGCCGGAGCAATCCTATCGACTGCTGTGGGACAGCCGCTACGCCGGAAGGCTGTCGATCGGCGAGGATGCGACCGAGACCGTCATGATGGCGGCCCTGGTCGCGGGCGTCGCCGATCCGTTCGACATGTCGGACAGCGATCTGGCGCGCGTGAAGGCGCTGCTGGCGAACCAGAAGCCACTTCTCAAGTTCTACTGGTCCGATGACACCGTCATAAAGGAGGCGATCACCAGCGGCGACATCGTCGCCACCTCAATGTGGAGCGACACCTTCCGGTCCTTACGGCAGCAAGGCGTGCCGGTCAGCTTTATGCGGCCGAAAGAAGGCATCCTCAGCTGGTGCTGCGGTCTCGTGCTTACCAAGTCGGCCACCGAGGTGGATGCCGCCTACGACCTCATCGATGCCATCCTCGCGCCCTCGACCGGCGTCAAATGGATCGAGCGCGGCAGCAACCATGCCAACCGCAAGACCTACCAGTTGATCGACGAGCAGAAGCTCGCGGAGCTTGGCGTCCCGCGCGACCCCTCCGATCTGCTGGCGTCGAGCGTGTTCCTGCGCGAGTATCCGCGCCTGGCCGAATACCAGAGGATGTTCGACGAAACGCGGGACTCCGACTGACCGCGCCGGCCGCGCTAGGCGGCATCGCCCACGATCGCCAGCATGGCCTCGATATCGAACGGCTTGCTCAGCAGGCCGGCGGCGCCGGCTTCCAGCGCCTTGGTCACGATCGCTTCCTTGAGGCCGGTCATCATGACGATCTTGGCGTCGGGCTTCAGCCTGCGGATCTCGAAGAAGCTGTCGACACCGTTCATGACGGGCATGCGCACGTCCATGAAGGTCACGTCGAAATCCTGTTTGCCGTGACTCAGTACAGCCTCTTTCCCGTTGGCCGCCGTCGTCACGCTGCAGCCGCTCATCTCCAGGAGTTCCGCCAGGCTCTCAGCCAGGTCCTGGTCATCATCGACGATCATCACGTTGGCGCGGCTCATGCGGCCTGCTCCTTATCCTTGGCGTCGGGCACGGCGGCTTCGGCCGTCTGGCGCGGCAGCCAGACCACGAATGTCGTTCCCACGTCCACCGTGCTCTCGACGTCGATCGTGCCACCATGCTGCTCCACGATGGTCCGCACGGTCGGCAGGCCGAGGCCGACGCCGGACGCCTTCGTCGTGAACAGCGGCTCGAAGATCTTGGCCAGATTCTCCGACGAGATGCCGGGGCCGCTGTCGGTGACGGACACGCGCACATGCGGCCCCGCCGCCTCGGTCCTGACCACGATCGACAGTTGCCGTCCGTCCGTCGGCGACCAGCCGCTCACCGTCATCGCCTGGGCGGCGTTGTCCAGGAGATTGACCATGACCTGCCGGAAGCGGTCGCGGTCCAGGGCCACGACACCGTTCGATGCCAATTCGCGCACGACGGCGATACTGTCGGCGACCGTGTGCTCGTCGAGCATTTCCGCCAGCCAGCCGTCGATGGCCGTGGCCGTGCGATTCAGATCGCGCTTGCGCGTGAACTCCAGCAGGTCGCTGATGATTCCGTTGCAGCGCGCGATATTGCGCTCCACCCGATCGACGGCGCGCTCGACGCCCAGACCCTTGTCGGCCGTCAGCTGCCGGATCAGCGCCATGGAATTGCGGATCGCCGCCAGCGGGTTGCGCAGCTCGTGGCTGACTGTCCCAGCCACCTGTCCGAGCGCGGCCAGCCGCTCCTGGCGGGAAAGCTTGTCCATCGCCTCCTTGGCCTGATCGAGGGCCTGGCGCAGTTCGGTGATGTCGAAGACGGCCCCATCGAGGTGCAGCAGCTCGCCCGTCTCTCCGAAGATGCCCTGACCGTATTCCCGGGCCCAGCGGTGCGAGCCGTCGCGATGCACGACGCGATACTCGATCACGTAGGCGCGCCGCTGGTTCAGCCCCTCTTCCACCGTCTTGTTGACGAGGTCCATGTCGTCGGCGTGAATGATGCTGGCATAGGTGCGCACCTTGTTGCCGATGAAGTCGCTCGCGGGATAGCCGCTGAGATCCTGGATCGGCGGGCTGATGAACTCCATCGTGTAGGCCGCGTCATTGGCGCAGCGATAGAAGACGCCGGGTATGTTGCCCACCAGCGTGCGGAACTTCACTTCGCTCTCGCCGAGCTCTTTGCTCGCCTCCTGCAGCCTGCCGACCATCGCCCGTATGGCGTCGACGAGCGAGCCGACTTCGTCGCGCGTGGAGCTTTCCTCGATGGCGGCGAGGTCGCCCTCACCGACCCGCACCATGGCAGCGCGCAGCCGCACTATGGGCTGCGCGATCCGGTTCGCGATCGTATAGCCGCACGCCAGCATGACCAGAATCAGCACCAAGACCCCGCCCCCGATCAGCCACGTCGCCTGGCCCTGGGCAGCCCGTGTCTCCTCGTGCATCGTCGCAAGGGCGCGCTCCTCACTGGCGATGGCGCCGTCGATGAGCGTGCGGAATTGGCTGGCGCTGGCGTCGAAGTCCTCCGCGATCTCCAGCAGATCGTTCGCCGTCGCCCCGTTGTCGGCGCGCGCGATGAGGCCCTTCGAGGCGTCCAGAACCGCCGCGCCGGCCGCAAGGATCTGGTTGCGGGGATCCGCCTCGCCGGCATGCGCCGCCCGCAGGTCGCCGGCAAGCGCCGCCAAGAACGCGGCCAGGTCGCGTTCCGCGTCTTGCATCGCGGCCCGTTTGGCGGTCAGCGTATCCGTGCTGCCGGCCCGCAGCTGGTTCACTGCCGTCCGGCTCGCAAAGACATCGACGGCGTGTATGAGCGCAGCCGCCTTGTCGCGCAGGTGTTCGAGAACGCGAATCTGCGGGACGTCCCGGCCGACGGCCTGCTCAAATCGCTCATCCGTCGCCGTGAGGTATCGCCAGCTCAGGGCGGCGACGCCGACGACCGCCAGGATCGCCAGCAGATAACCAACGAAAATCTTGTCGCGAATGCGCATGTTGTTGAAGAAGCGCATCGGTCCCCGTCCGCCCCCCTTACGCACGCTTCTGCGGCCGCCCACCAACGACCCACATGCCGGCGTTCCCGCTTCTCGATCAGGCCGTTATTCTTGATTGTTGAGAGTTAAGAGACAGTTGACGGCGCAACAAGGTCGCGCCACCACATAGCGCGTAACTGGCCCTTAACCAAAGGTGTCCTCAGGCGCGTGCGGCGTCGATGGCGACAGTGGCCGATTCCTTCGGCGGGGCAATCTCGACGCGGTTGCGGCCGGCCTTCTTGGCGCGATAGAGGGCCTCGTCGGCGGCCTGCAGCACCTCCGCCGGTGTCGCCCCATGGAGCGGGAAGGCCGCCACACCGAACGAGCAGGTTATGGTACCGAGCGGGCGGCCGTTGTGTGCGAGGCTCATGGCCGCCACCGCCTGCCTGAGGGCGTCGGCCCGCCGCTCGCCATCCTGGAGGGCCGCACCGGGCGCGAAGATCGTGAATTCCTCGCCGCCATAGCGGCAGGTGATGTCGCCGCGGCGCATCCCGCCGTTCAGGGTCTGCGCCACCGCTTTGAGCACGGCATCGCCGGCGTCATGACCGAAGCTGTCGTTGAACTGCTTGAAATGGTCGACGTCGATCATCATCAGCGACAGCGGCGTCTTGGCCCGGCTGGCGCGGGCGAACTCGATCTCCAGGGTCTCCTCGAGGTAGCGGCGATTGAAGAGGCCGGTCAGCGGATCGCGGATCGACTGGATCCGGAGCGCCTCGCGCAGACGGTGGTTGCCGAGCGCCAACGCGATGTTCTCGACCATGATCTCGATACGCCAATGATCGGCGATGGCCGCGGCTGCCTTGGCCAAGCGCTCGGGATCGCTGGCCGGCGGCTCCTCGATATAGAGCAGGCCGAGGGTCTCGCCCTGGGCCAGCATGGGGAAGCAGCGATAACGGAGCTCGGCCGCTTCGGTGACATGGTGGCAGACCACCTCGACCTCGACACCCGTAACCACATGATCGTGGCCGCGCCGCAGCGCCCAGCAGTCCGGCGGCCGGAAGTCCGGCTTGTGATAGCTGGGCGAATTCCACTCGGCCGCCGCCCGCAGCACGTTGCGGGAATTGTTCAGGAGGTAGAGGACGCCCGGCACCTGGGGCAGGACCTGCGACGCAAACCGGCGGACGACGTCGGCAAACTCCTCTTCGCTGTCGCAGCTCTGTAGGCGGTGCGCCATCTTTCCGAGCACGTCGATGATGCGGCCGCGCGCCTCGAGTTCGGCGCTCCGGGCAACCAGCTCGTCATTGACTTCGCGCAGCTCGGCGCTAGCGCGCTGGTTCATGGTCTGCTCCGCGCGCAGGCGGACAGCGGCGTTGTTGAACAGCTCCGCCAAGGTACCGAACTCGTCTCTGCCGACGATCGGGATTCGCTGCAGGAAGTCGCCGCCGACGATCGCCTTTGCGCCGGTGATGATGCGATCCAGAGGGTATTTGATGAACGCGACGGCCATCGCCGCGGCAAACGCCAAGGCGATGAGCAGGATCGGGCCGCTCGTCAGCAGGATCGTCTTCGTCCTATCGATGGAGTCGTTGGCCATCGTCGCACGGCTCGCGATGAGGGCCTGCTGCTCCGCGGCGAGCGCGCCGATCGCATCTCGGATCTCGTTCGTCAGCTTCTCGTCCTGTGCGGCGAGTTCGCCGATCGGCGCTGTGGCCGCGGTCTGCCGGCGTGTGGCCATGCGCTCGCGCAAGGCGGCGGACTTCGCCTGCACGAGCCGCGCAAGCGCCGCCAACCGGGACGACTGCGTCCCATCGTCCGCCAGGTATCCCTGCAGGCTGGCCAACCGCGCATCGGTGTGCGCCAAGGCCGCATGGTAGGAATCGAGATATCGCTCGTCTCCGCTGTAGAGGAACGACTGCCCGGCGGCATCGGCCTCCCGGATATCCGACATCAGCCAGCCCAGATCGTGCAGCGCCTGCGCGGCCCGCTGCTCACCGCCCTGACTCGACCAGGTCGTCGCGAGCTGCCAGTACACGCCGGCTAGCACGGCGAACGCCGCGAACGTCAGCGCGCAGAGCAACCAGATGTGGCCGGTGATCTTCTTTTTCATGGCGGGAATGGTTAAGCGTTCCTTCACATCCCATGAAAATTGCAGCGTCGATGACCCGCGCTCCGGCGGGAGCGCGGGCCGCTTCAGCCCGACGACGCTAGCGATTTCGACTTAAGATTTGATCAATGTTGGCGCGAAGCCGGAGAGCTCCATGGCGGGTCGGCTCAAGCGAACCGCCCTGCCATATGCAATAGCCGGCAGACGCCGGACGTCATGCCACCTTTTCGGTCCAGGACCCGAAGAAGCTGCTCAGCTCCGCATCGGAGAGCTGGTGCTCGGCGAAGCTGAACGTACCTTTCGTGATCATCTCGTCGGCGGCGTGCCGGATCAGCGCGAAGGTGGCGCGCGCCAGACTGCCGCCAATGCTGATGCGCTTGACGCCCAGGATGGCGAGCTGCTGCACCGTCATGGGTTGGCCGGCGAAGCCGACCACGATGTTGAGGGGCGCATCGATCTCCCGCACCAGCGAGACGATCTCGGCATGGTCGACGACGCCCGGTACGAAGATGCAATCGGCCCCTGCCTGGCGATAGCGGTAGGCGCGGCGCACCGCCTCGCGCAGCGGATCGGCGCGGCCGGCCACGTAGGCGTCGGTGCGCGCGGCCAAGGTGAAGGCGATGCCGGTCTTGTCGGCGGCCTCGCGCGCCGCGCGGATACGGTCGGCGGCCAGCTCCATGTCGTAGAGCGGTGCCTGCGCCCGTCCGGTATAGTCGTCGATGTTGCCGCCGACGACGCCCGCCTGCACCGCCTGCCGGATGGTTTCGGCGACTCCTTCCGGCTTCACGCCGTAGCCACCCTCGAGGTCAGCGCTGACCGGCAGGTCGACGGCGCGGGCGATGCCTTCGATCCGTCGCATCATCTCCTCGCGCCCGAGGCGGCCCTCATAGTCGGGCACACCGAGCGAGAGGGCGATGCCGCCGCTGGTGGCGGAGAGCGCCGGAAATCCGGCAGCCTCGAGCATACGGGCGCTGCCGGCGTTCCACGCATTGGGTGCCAGGAAAGTGCCACTGTCGGTGTGGAGGCGGCGGAATCGCTCGCCCTTCGCGCGCTGTTCATTGATCACTGTGGTCGGTCCTTGCTTTCTGCTCAACCGGACGGACCACTGATCTAAGGGATTGCGACTAAGGCGCGATTAAGGCTGCAAATTGAGCGATCATTGGCCGGTCTTAGATGCGCATCCGTTCGCTGCGGGGATCGTAGAGCGGTCGCAGGCTGGCGTGCGCGGGATAGCGCTTGCACGCCACCTCGATCTCGAACTTGCCGGCATCGACATAGGCTTGGTCGACGCCCTCGGGCGCGTTGACGTAACCGAGCGCGATGGCGCGGCCGAGCGTGTGGCCGTAGGCCGCGGAGCTGCTGTAGCCGACGAGCCTGCCGTCTCGATAGATCGGCTCGTTGTGATAGAGGAGCGGCTCCGGATCTTCGAGGGCGAACTGCAGGAGGCGCTTGGTCAGCTTGCCCTGGGTCTTCTGCTTGAGCAGGGCGTCGCGGCCGATGAAGGGGATCTTCTTGTCGTAGGCAACGACGAAGCCGAGGCCGGCTTCGATGGGCGTATCCTCCTCGCCGATGTCGTGGCCCCAGTGGCGGTAGGCCTTCTCGATGCGCAGGGAGTCCATGGCGTGCATGCCGCAGAGCTTGAGGCCGTGCGCACTCCCCTGCTCCAGGATGCGATCGAAGACGCCGACGGCGAACTCCGCGGGCACGTAAAGCTCCCAGCCGAGCTCGCCCATGTAGCTGATACGGGAGGCGCGCAGACGGGCGTAGCCGATCTCGATCTCCTTCGAGGCGCCGAAGGGAAACGTGGCGTTGGTGAGATCGGCGGTCGTCAGCTTCTGCAGGAGCGCGCGGCTGTTCGGGCCCATGACGCCGAGCACGGCGTAAGCCGCGGTGATGTCTTCGACGGAGGCGCGGGCGTCGGAGGGGATGTGCTTCTTCAGCCACAGCAGATCGCGGCGGGCGGCGGCGGCGGCGGTGACGACCATGTAGGCGTCGTCGGCGAGGCGGGTGACCGTGAGGTCGGCCTCGATGCCGCCGCGCTCGTTGAGCCACTGGGTATAGACGGCGCGGCCGGGAGCGCCGCCGATGTCGTTGGCGCAGATGCGCTGCAGCACGCTCTCTGCATCGGGGCCACGTACGGTGAACTTCGCGAAGGTGGACTGGTCGAAGAGGCCGACGGCGGCGCGGGTGGCGCGGCACTCCTGCGCGCAGTAGTCGAACCAGTTCTGGCGCTTGAAGCTGTATTGGTACTTCGGCTCGACGCCCTCAGGCGCGAACCAGTTGGCGCGCTCCCAGCCGGCCACCTCGCCGAAGCAGGCGTTGTGGGACTTCAGGCGCTCGTAGAGCGGAGTCTTGCGGACGCCACGGGCGGTCTCGAACTGGCGGTAGGGCCAGTGCATGGCGTAGAGCAGGCCGAGGGCCTCGGAGACGCGGTCGATGAGGAAGGTCTTGTTGTTCTGGTGCGGCATGGAGCGGCGGCTGTCGACGTCCCAGAGATCGAAGGGCGGATGCCCTTCCGCGATCCAGTGGGCGAGCGCCATGCCGACGCCACCGGCCGACTGGATGCCGACCGAGTTGAAGCCGGCGGCGACATAGAAGTTCTCGAGCTCGAGCGACGGGCCGAGCAGATAGCGCTGGTCGGTGGTGAAGCTCTCGGGGCCGTTGAAGAACTTGCGGATTCCGGTCTCTGCCAGCCGGGGCACGCGGTGGATGGCGCCCTGGAGGACCGGCTCGAAATGGTCGAAATCCTCCGGCAGCTCGGTGAAGCAGAAATCCTCGGGGATGCCGTTCACGGCCCAGGGCTTGGCCTTCGGCTCGAAGGCCCCGATGAGCAGCTTGCCGGCGTCCTCCTTGTAATAGGCGCAGGCGTCCATGTCGCGCATGACCGGGAGGGTCGACGGCACGTTCATGGACTCCGTGACGATGTAGAAATGCTCGCAGGCGTGGAGCGGGACGTCGACGCCGGCCATCTTGCCGACCTCGCGGCCCCACAGGCCGGCGCAGTTCACGACGATCTCGGCGCCGACGTCGCCGGCCTCGGTCGTCACGCCGAGGGCGCGGCCGTTCTTGGTGCGCACGCCCGTGACCTTGCAGTCCTCGATGAGGCGGGCACCGCCGGCGCGCGCGCCTTTGGCGAAGGCCATGGTGGTGTCGGCGGGGTTGGTGGAGCCGTCCTCGGGGAAGTGGATGGCGCCGATGAGGTCGGCGGTGTTCATGAGCGGCCACAGCTCCTGCACGCGCTTGGGCGTCACCGGCTCGGCCGGCACGCCGAAGGCGCGCGCCATGGAGGCGCCGCGGCGCAGCTCGTCCCAGCGCTCCTCGTTGGTGGCGATGGAGAGGCTGCCGTTCTGCTTGTAGCCGGTGGCCTGGCCGGTCTCGCGCTCCAGGGTCTTGTAGAGATCGACGGTGTATTTCGCGAGCTTCGTGAGGTTGGCGGTGTAGAGCATGGCCCGCACCAGGCCGGCGGCGTGCCAGGTGGTGCCGGAGGTGAGCTTCTTGCGCTCGAGCAGCAGCACGTCCTTCCGGCCGAGCTTGGTCAGGTGGTAGGCGAGCGAGCAGCCGATGATGCCGCCGCCGATGATGACGATCTGAGCGTGGGTGGGGAGCTGGGCCATGCGGGTTCTATGCGCGTGCTGGGGTGGCGGTGCGGCCCACTCTGCTATGGCGCTCCGGCCGGGACAATGGCGGCCGGTGACGAAAACGACGGATGCACCCCATGCCCAGCGGAGAATGCAGCAAGCGGCGCGGTGCCGGCGAGGAGGCGCCGGGCGCGCGGGCTGAGCGGTGCGCGTGAAAATGAGGGATGGAGCCCACGCCCAGCGGAGACGTTCGAGCGATTCGCATACGGGCGCGCTGCGCGCGCCCGCGGATTGTTCGCGCGCGAACTCACCGAAGATGGCGTGGCGGGCGAGGAAGGCGGGCGCGCGCAGCGCGCCCCTACGGTCGATGGCGATTTCGAGCGACGGACCCCATGCCCAGCGGCGCGGCGGACCTTCAGCGCGTCAACGATCGCGTCCATGCGGCGGCAACAGGCAGCGCCGGCGCGGCGCAGAGCCACCATCTCGGCCGAATAGAAGCCGTGGGTGAGGCGGGCGCGGCGGCAGCGCTCGCGGCCCGCGGCCGTGCGCGGGCCGGTGCTGAGGCCGCCATGCATCCGGCAGCGGCCATTCTTCATGGCCGGCTGGCGGCAGGCGCAGCCGGTGCGGGTGCGGGCGCCGCAGCGGGGCGCGGCCAGGAAGTCGCCCGGACGGGCGCCGTTGCGGAGCCGGCCGCGGCGGTCAGGCGGCAGGCTGGCGGTCGAGGGGAGGGGCGGAAAGGAGCGACCTTCTTCGCCCGCCGAAGCGGGCTTTGCGAAGGCGGGAGGAGCCCATGCCAAGCGGTGGAGGGAGTGGCGGCGGGAGCGATCATTGCGAGCCTCGTGACCAGATCTTCTCTGTTGTAATGTTCTCTTTATGTTCTAGACGATTGCGGCTCGAATGTCAACGGTGCCGAGGCACGTATGGGGAACGAATGTGTTTGAATTTCAACCTGAAGCCCCATAGTATGTACTATCACTACATCGAGGACGTGTTCATGGACGAAGTCGTCAGCGCCGCCGAGGCGAACCGCCGGTTCTCGCGTCTGCTCCGCAACGTTCGCGAAGGGCGCAGCTACGTGGTGACGGCTCATGGCCGCCCTGTGGCCCGGATCGTCCCGGCGGGGCCGCAAGACCGCACGGGCGAGAGTGCCCGCGCCGCTCTTATCGCCCGGCTCCGCGGCCAGGAGGCCGTCGATGTCGGTCCCTGGACGCGGGACGAACTGTATGCGGATGACCCGTGAGGGTGGCGCTCGATACCAACGTCCTGGCCTATGCCGAGGGCGTGAACGGCGCCGCGATGCAGGAGACGGCGCTGGAGCTGATCCAAGGACTGCCGCGCGAAAGCGCGCTCGTGCCGGTGCAGGCGCTCGGCGAGCTGTTCAACCTGCTCGTGCGCAAGGCCGGCTGGACGCGCCCGACCGCGCGGGCCGCGATCCTGTCGTGGGGCGACAGCTTCGCGTCGATTGAGACGACGCCGGCCGTCATGTTTGCGGCCGCCGATGTTTCGGCCGATCACCAGCTCAGCATTTGGGATGCCGTGATCCTCGCGGCAGCGGCAGCAGCCGGCTGCCGCCTGCTGTTGTCACAGGACATGCATGAGGGCTTCACTTGGAACGGCGTCACCATCACCAATCCATTCGCCGGCTCGCGGCACCCGCTGCTCAAGGCGCTGCTTGGCGACGAGGCAGGTTTGTGAAAATCAAGGAACTCTCTGACTCTGAGGCGTGTAGGGGGACCCCGCATGAAACGCATCTTCGCTCCAATGCAGAGCGCATCGGATTGGCAACGACTGCTCGCAAGGCCAACGCTGCAATGGAAGAAGTCACACTCAGCTGCCCGCCGAGATAGCAGGCGTCCTCGAATCCAGGGCGACCGCTCCAGCGACAAATGCGGATGGGTTTCCTGTCCGACCAAGGCCGACATCGAATTGGCGGCGCGTCTGAGATCGCGAGCAGAGAAATAGATCAAGGCGAATGCGTCGCTTCGTTCGGATGGCGAAGAGAAAAATGACAAGGCTTCAGCGCCGAGATTTTGACGAGGTTCCGCTTCTCGATCTTTCAGGCTTGAGCGGCGGCCAGATCGCTGTCCGCGATGCCATCGTGCAGACCTTGCGAGGTTACCTGGAGGAGGTCGGATTTCTCTATGTTTCCGGTCACGGCGTTCCGACCGAGAGCGTCGCGGCCGTGCGCGAGGCGAGCAGGCGTTTTCACGCGCTGCCGCTCGAGGAAAAGCTCAAGATCAAGCTCGACCGCAATTTTCGCGGCTACATTCCCATCAATACCTCGACCATCGTCACCTCGTCCGTCGCCACCGTGCGCAAGCCCAATCAGAGCGAATCCCTGATGATCATGCATGAGGTGGCGCCCGATGATCCCGCGGCGATCGCCGGCGAGCCGCTGCAGGGGCCGAACCAATGGCCGGACGAGGCGCTGCTGCCCGGCTTCCGCGCCACCATCGAAGCCTATGTGCGGCAGATGACGGAGGTCGCGCGCACCATGGCCGGCTTGATCGCCGACGCGCTCGGCGTGCCGACGGACGCGCTGATGCGGTATTTCGAGAAACCCACCACGTTCCTGCGGCTCCTCCACTATCCGACGCAGCGCGAAGAGGAGGGTCTCTTCGGCTCAGCGCCCCATACGGACTATGGCTTCATCACACTGCTGGCCCAAGATGACGTCGGCGGGCTCGAGGTGCGCAACAAGGCTGGCGTGTGGGTGCCCGTGCCACCCATCACCGATACGTTCGTGATGAATGTCGGCGACATCCTCGCGCGCTGGTCGAATGACCGCTTCGTGTCGACGCCGCATCGCGTCATCAACCGCTCCGGGCGCGAACGCTATTCGCAATCCTTCTTCTTCGATCCGGCCATGAGCTCCGCCATTGCCGTATTTCCGGCCTGCGTTCCGGCCCGGCAGAATGCGAAGTACCCGCCGGTGATCTATGGCGACTATCTGATGGAGCGTATCGACAAGAACTATCAAGCTCGCATGGCGCCCGGGGCCGCAAGGTGAGCCGGGATCGAGCGGTGGTGCAGGGCCCGGTGGCTTGCATCCCGGGCGTGGAGTTGCTATCATCATATGTACAGTTGTTCATATGAATAATCTTTGTTCGTCCTGACCGGAGACGACGATGGCGCACGATCATGGCGGCCATGATCAATTCCATGCGCGTGGCCATGCGCCGGGGCATCAGCATGCGCCGGTGCGCTACGACCGGGCCTTCGCCATCGGCGTGGCCCTCAATGCGGGCTTCGTCGCGGTCGAAGCCGCGGCCGGCGTGTTCGCGCATTCGGTGGCGCTGATCGCCGATGCCGGCCACAATCTCAGCGACGTGCTGGGGTTGCTGCTCGCCTGGGGTGCGGCCGCCCTCGCCCGCCGGAGTCCGACTCTTCGCCATACCTACGGTCTGCGCCGCAGCTCGATCCTGGCCGCGCTGATCAATGCCGCCATCCTCCTGGTGGCGATCGGTGCGATCGCGGTCGAGACGCTGCGGCGCTTCGGCGAGCCCGAGCCGGTGGCGAGCGGCAGCGTCATGCTGGTCGCGGCGATCGGGATCGGCGTCAATGCGGCGACGGCCTGGCTGTTCATGGCCGGCCGCAAGAGCGACTTGAACATCCGCGGCGCCTATCTGCACATGGCGGCCGACGCGGCGGTGTCGCTCGGGGTCGTGGTCGCCGCGCTCGCGATCGGGCTCACGGGCTGGGTCTGGCTCGATCCGGCGGTCAGCCTGGCGATCGTGCTCGTCATTGCCGTCGGCACCTGGGGACTGCTCAAGGACTCCATCAACCTCGCGCTCGACGCCGTGCCCGAGCATGTCGACCGCGGCGACGTGGAGGCCTACCTCGCCGCCCTGCCCGGCATCTCCGAGGTGCACGACCTGCATATCTGGGGCCTGAGCACGACGGACACAGCACTGACCGTCCATCTCGTCAGGCCCGGCACGTCTGCGGACGACGCGCTCATCACCACGGTGACTCGCGAGCTGCATGAGCGCTTCGGCATCAATCACGCCACCTTCCAGATGGAATCCGACAGCTGCGACCATCCGTGCCGGCTGACGTCGGCGCACGCCGCCTGAAGCCAGGCGTTTGAACCAGGCCGTTTACTCGGCCCGCTTTTCTCCCGCTAATATCACCGTCATCGAACCATCCCGGGCAACAAGGAATTCGCTGCATGAGCAAGCCGATCGCCATCACCATGGGCGACCCGTGCGGGATCGGGCCGGAGATCTGCGTCAAGCTTATTGCCGAAGGTCTGCCGGCGCCGGCGCTCGTGTTCGGCGATGCCGGCCTGCTCAGGCGCACGGCCAAGGCGCTCGGTCTCGGCATCGCCGTTCGCGAGATCGCTGAGGTGGCGGAGGCGGCCGGTGCACCTGGTGAACTCGCCGTGCTCGGCGTCGGCGCCCTGCCGGGCGATTTGCCGATCGGCAAGGTCGATGCGCGGGCGGGGCGGGCGTCGTACGATTATGTGGTGACGGCGATCGACCTCGCCATGGCCGGCAAGGTCGGCGGGATCGTCACGGCGCCGATCGCCAAGGAGGCGCTGAAGGCCGCTGGCATCGGCTATCCCGGACATACGGAGATCCTGGCGGAGAGGTCCGGCACGGCCGAGTTCGCGATGATGCTCGCGAACGACGAATTGCGCTCGATGCTCGTCACCATCCACGTGTCGCTGGCCGATGCGATCAGGCTGATCAGGAAGGACCGGGTCTTGCAGACGATCCGGCTCGCGCATCGGGCCTGTATCGCCTACGGCGTCGGGCGCCCGCGCGTCGCCGTGGCCGGCCTCAATCCGCACGCCGGCGAAGGCGGCATGTTCGGGCGCGAGGACATCGACGAGATCGCGCCGGCGATCCAGGCCGCCCGCGACGCCGGCATCGATGCCAGCGGGCCCTGGCCGGGCGATACCATCTTCATGCGGGCCCGCCGGGGCGAATTCGACATCGTGGTGGCGCAGTATCACGACCAGGGCCTGATCCCCGTGAAGTATCTCGGCATCGAGCGCGGCGTGAACGTCACGGTCGGCCTGCCCTTCGTGCGCACCAGCGTCGATCACGGCACGGCGTTCGACATCGCCGGCACCGGCAAGGCCGAGCACGCCTCGCTCCGCTACGCCTTCGATCAGGCGCTCATCCTGGCCAGGAATGCCGGCGAAGCACAGCCCGAAGGCCGGCTCGTCACTGCATGAGCGGCTCGCCCATCTCCCGCAGGTAGGCCGCGCGCGCCTCCGCGGCGGTGTTCGAGAAATCGGAGAACACGCCGTCGACGCCGAGGCGGAAGAACTTCAGGTATTCGTTCTGGGGATCGCCGCGATAGTCGGCCGCCAGGTATTTGTGCTCGTTGCGGAAGGTGAAGACGTGCACGAAGAGGCCGGCCTTGTGGGCGTCGACGATGAGGCTGGTCGGCGGCTGGGTCGCGGCCTGTGCGGTGGAGCCGGTGAAGGCCGAGCCGTCGTCGTTCTTGTCCTTCCACGGCGACACCTTCAGCGGCACGATCATCGGCTTCCACGGGCCGATGCCGTCGGCATAGGTCTTGATCTCGGCCAGGCCGGCCGGCGTCAGCATGGCTGCGAACCAGCGGGGATCGCCGGCCACGGTCCAGTCGAACGGCCGGCTGTCGGTGATCTCGTCATAGACGATCGTGCCGGTCTTGAAGTCGACGTCGTAGGCATCGATCAGCTGCACGATCTTCGTCTTCAAGCCGTGGGCGCGCAGATATTTCAGGCTGCTGGGCTCGAAACTCTGCACGAAGATCGGCGCGTCCTTGGCGTTGAGGCCGTTCTTGTCGATGATGGCCAGGAGCGCGTCTTCCAGCGGGCGGCTGCCGGGCGCGCCGCAGCCGTTGGCGATCGCCTGGGCGTCATTCCAGGTGGGGTTCTTGGTCTCGGGGTAGACGGCGATCGGCCGGTCGAGCGTCCGGCTCTTCTCCTTCGCGAGGTCGATGATCTCCTGGAAGCTGAGGATCGGGAACAGGCCGTTGAACTCCGCGGGCCGCTCCTTGGCGGCATCGTAGGTCGTGCCGCGAATCCATTGCTTCAGCTCGGCCAGGGTGAAATCGGTGATCGACCAGTCGCCGGTGTGGTCCTCGCCGTCGACGACGAGCGACTTCAGGACCGACTTGGGATCGTGCGGATCCGCGAGATCGGTGAGGTGGTCCGCGGGGCCGCTGTCGGGCGTGGTCGGCCAAGCCACCTTCACGCGCACGCCCGGCACGGTGCGCTTGCGCGCCGCAACGTCCGGGTTGGTTTGCGCGACCTCGGCGATGTTGGTGTTGTCGCTGAGCCAGGGATTGTGGCGCGCGACCAGGATGCAGTCCCTGGTGAGATGCAGGTCCTCCTCGAAGGCGTCGGTGCCGAGGGCGGCGGCCATGTCGTAGGCCGGCAGCGTCTCCTCGGGCATGAGGCCGGGCAGGCCGCGATGGCCCAGCACCAGCGGCGGCCGGCCGTCCAACGTGAGCAGCGGCTTCACGTCGCCGGCGGCGGCGGGACTCGCGGGCGCGCCGATCAGCAGCACGGCGAGACTGACGACGATCGAGCACGATGCGAGCGGCGCGGCGGCGAGCTTGGCGATCATGGAATGTCCTCGCTGAAGGGCCTGGCGGGCCATCATACTGCGGGCGAAGCGTGGCATGCGTGTGGGGACGCGATGACGATTGCGTGAAGCGCGCGCGCCTTCAGCGGCGGCCGGCACGGGCCTTCTTCTTCGGCAGCGCGTGGCGCCAAGCGATCTCGAGCGCGTCTTTCAGCTCTTGCTTGCTGAGGTGCGCGAGCGTCGCGGTGGTCCAGCCCATCTTGCCCCAGCCGCCCGGGACCGGCTGGAAGACGGCCGGCGCCAGCAGGCATTTGAACTCCTGGTCGCCCGGCGCGAACTTGAAATTGGCGGTGCGGCCGTCGGCGGCCAGGGTGACGTAGATGCGCGCCACCTTGAAGGCGGCGCGGTCGAAATGCGGCGCCTCGCTCGTGCCGTCGAGCGAGAGGGCGATGCGGCGCAGGTCGGCTGGAGTGGCCATCGGCGGGCCCGCGGTGATCGGTGACTCCGGCCATGGAATAGCAGATGACCGAGCATCGAGCACGGGCCGTCGCACCCTCACCCGCCGATCAAGTCCGGGGCAGGCCTAGCCCTCTCCCGCACGCGGGAGAGGGGATACGAACCGGGCTACGGCCGCTCGCCGCGGGCGAGGCGGGCCTCGATGTCGTCGATGCAGGGCAGGATCTCGGCGATGGAGTCGACGACGTAGTGAGCGCCGGTCTGGTACATGCGGGTGTAGGCGCCCTGGCGCAGGCGTTCCTGGTCGGACTTCGACAGCTTCTCCCAATCGGCCAGGGAGAGGCCGACCTCGTTGCCGCTGACGGCGAGGCCGATGGTCCACATGCCGGCGTTGAGGCCTTCCTCGATTCCCGGGCGGGTATCGTCGATCTTCACGCAGGCCTCGACCGGGGAGACCTGCAGGTTGATCACATTTTGCAGGCACATGAACGGATAGGGCCGGCCGTGCGGCACGTCGGAGGCGCAGACCGTCGAGTCCGGCTCGTAGCCCTGCTTCTTGGCGTC
>DATIXH010000139.1:0-7716 GCA_035518775.1 Candidatus Acidiferrum sp. | reverse complement strand
GTGCGGCTGAAGCTGCCGATCACCTTGGTCGTCATCTCCAACGGCGGCTACGGCTGGATCAAGGCCGGCCAGCGCAGCGGCTATGGCGGGCGCTATTTCTCCGTCGATTTCGACCGCTCGGACCATGCCGCGATCGCGCGGGCCTATGGGCTCGAGGTCTGGCGCGTGCAGGAGCCGCAGGCCCTGCGCCGCGCCCTCGCCGATGCCATCGCCGCCGACGGTCCGACGCTCGTCGACGTCATCGCCCAGCCGCTCCACGAGGCGCGGGCGCCCGTGTCCGAATGGGTGGCCTGAGCGACCCTCAGTGCGACATGAAGACGGGGATCGTCATGTGCGCCAGGATATGGCGCGTGACGCCGCCCAGCATCCACTCGCGCAGGCGGGAGTGGCCGTAAGCCCCCATCACCAGCAGATCGATGCCGTTGTCGGCGATGTCGGCCAGGATGACGTCCCCGACCGGAGTCTCGCGCGCGATCGTGCGCGCGGCCGTCACCTTCACGCCATGGCGCGCGAGGTGCAGGGAGATGTCGGCGCCGGCGTCGCGCCTGCCTTCGCTGGTCACGTCCGGATTGACGGCCAGGACGGTAACGGAATGGGCCCGCTGGAGCAGCGGCAAGGCGTCGTTCACGGCCCGCGTCGCCTCCCGACCGCCGTCCCACGCCACCAGGGTCCGCTGCCCCAGTACGGGCGGGGCGCCGATGAAGGGGATGATGATCACGGGCCGGCCGCTCGCCATCGCGACGTCGGCGGGAAAATCCGGCCCGAGAGGCTGGAAATCGGCCGGGTCCTGCTGGCCGACGAGGGCGAGGTCGCAGTGGCGCGCATGCTGGACGAAGACGTCCAGCGCATCGAAATCGAGCACCTGCACGATGCGGCCCTCGCCGGGAACACCCGCCCGCTCTACCAGCACGCGATACTGCGCCATGGCGGTCTCGGCCAGTTCCCGAACAGCCTCCCGCTGACCGGCCATCGCCTCCGGCGGCATCATGCCCATGACGGTCGCCGGCACCGGCGGTTCGATCGCGAGGCATAGGCCCGTAAGAAATGCGTCATGCGTCTGCGCCAGCTCAATAGCCGCCGCATAGCGCGCTGCCGCGGACTTGGCGCCATCGACCTGCACGAGAATATCCTTGATTGCCATCGGCCGTTCCTCTGCTGTCGGTCGGAGTCTAGAAGCCGATACTGCTCGCGCGTTGATATGCGTCAAGGCCGCTCCCAACTAGGTGTCCTAGACAATCACGGAGCGATGGGTGCGCCCGTCGCGGTTGTCATGTCTTGGCAAGGAGGAACCGATCATGGCCGATACAGCCAGCAAGCTTCAGGTGAAGCAGGAAGGAAAGGCGGCCCCGGCGGCGCAGCGCGGCGCTTCGCTGTGGCAGCCCTTCGAGTCGCTGCGACAGGAAATGGACCGCGTATTCGACGATTTCACGCGCGGATTCGGACGCTTCCCGTTGAGCCGCAGCCTCTTCGACGTCGAGCCGATGCTGCGCTACGAGAGCACGGCCGGCCTCTCCGCACCGGCCGTCGACGTCGTCGAGAACGAGAAGGAATACCGGATCACCGCCGAGTTGCCGGGGCTCGACGAGAAGGACATCGAGGTCAATGTCGCCGACGACATGCTGAGCATTCGCGGCGAGAAGAAGGAGGAGCGCGAGGAGAAGGCCAAGAACTACCACCTCTCGGAGCGGCGCTACGGATCGTTCCAGCGCACCTTCCAGCTGCCGGCCGGCATCGACGCCGAGAAGATCGCGGCATCCTTCCAGAAGGGCGTTCTGACGGTCACCCTGCCGAAGACGCCGGAAGCGCAGAAGAAGGAAAAGAAGATCGCCATTCAGGCGAAGTAGACGGGTCTTGGCGCGGCGGCCCCGGCGGCCATCGGTCGCCTGGGGCCGCCGGCTCTGATCACGTACGGTGCTGCTGTCAATTCGCGTGCGCGGTCGCTAGACTTCGGCTGCGCTCGCATCTTTCCGCTGCGCCGCCGCAGGGGGAGGAGGGAGGTGAAGCAGTGGCAGAGCTGACGATAAGCCCGGAGACCGTGTGCTACATCATCGTCAAGGCCCGCGAGTTCGACGTCAAAGTCGATCCGACCGACCCGGAGTCCGGCTCCAACCCCGCGGATGATCAGGAGGTCGACATTCTCGAGGACTTGGCGGACGATCCAACCTTCGAGGAGGTCTCGAATGCTCTGGCGGGGCTGAACGAGGATGAGACCCTCGACCTCGTGGCCCTCACCTGGATCGGCCGGGGCGACTACACGAGCGAGGACTGGGACGAGGCCCGCGATCAGGCGCGCGAGATCCCGCTGAAGGATCGCCCGCGCTATCTGCTGGGCACACCCCTGCTGGGTGACTTCCTGGAGGAGGGCCTGTCGGAGCTTGGTCTCTCCTGCGAGGATTACGAGATCGAACGGCTCTAGACGGCCGCCTACTAGTGCGGCTGCGCCCGGCCGGGCGGCCGTAGATCGACCGAGACGCAGTCGTCGGTGTCGAGCGGCAGGTGTGTGCTATTGCCGGCGCGGACGTCGGTCGTGAGGGCCCGCACCGCATCGGACCCGGGAGCGGCCGGGATCAGGAACTCGTACTGGCTGCCGAGCTGGTACAGCATCCAGCAATAATCGCGCCCGGCGGCGTCGCCTCTGTAGCGGAAGCAGACCTGATCCGCCACGGTCCACCATTGGCCGTCGTGGGTGCAGCCGTCCCAGTAGGCCGACCGCCCATCGGGCGAATAGTACTCGATCCAGTTGATGCCGCCTTCGTAGTACCCGTAGAAGGTTCGATCGGAGAGCGCCGCATGCAAGGCCGCATCGCCGAGAATGCGGGTGCCCGTCGCCTCGTCGGCGGCGAGCCGCGTGGGCGTCAGCAGTATCGCCAGCAGCGGGAGCGCCACCGGGCGAAGCGTCATGCCAACTCCATCAGCGCGCCCTTGGCCAAGGCTGCCATAGAGGGCCGATGTCCGACATATGGAAACTTCGTGACAGGTCCGTGACCCTGCCGTTCAATGTCATGTCCGGAACGCGATCGGGACTGGCACGCAAGGGAGGGATCCATGGCCGTTGCACGCGTCACCAAGATCACCGCGTCGTCCACCAAGGGCTTCGAGGCCGCCGTCAGCGCCGGCTTGAAGCGGGCCAGCAAGACGGTCCGCGGCATCACCGGCCTGCACATCGTCGATCAGAAGGCCAGCGTCAAGAACGGCAAGATCGACGAGTACCGCGTGACCATGGAGCTGACGTTCCTGCTGGAGGAATGAGGGAGGCGGCTCCCTCATCCAGCCGGACGCTAGCCGAGCGCCTGATCGATCGACTTCTCGATGATGTCGAGGCCCTCGTCGACGATGGCGTCGCTCGCCGTCAGCGGCACGAGGATGCGCAGCACGTTGCCGTAGACGCCGCAGGTCAGCAGGATCAGGCCATTCTCCTGCGCCTTGGTCGCCACCTTCTTGGTGAGGTCGGGGTCGGGATCGTTGGTCTGCCGGTCCTTCACCAATTCGAACGCCACCATGGCGCCGAGGCCGCGCACGTCGCCGATGCAGGAGAAGCGGTTCTTCTTGGACAGCGCGTTGAGGCGATCCATCAGCCGCTTGCCGAGTTTCTCCGCCCGCTCCAGCAGCTTGTCCTCGGCGATCACGTCGAGGACCGCCACGCCGGCCGCAGCACCGATCGGGCTGCCGGCATAGGTGCCGCCGAGACCGCCCGGCGGCACGGAATCCATGACCTCCGCGCGCCCGATGACGGCCGAGAGCGGGAAGCCGCCGGCCAGGCTCTTGGCCGAGGTGATGATATCAGGCGCCACGCCGCTATGCTCGATGGCGAACATCTTGCCGGTGCGAGCGATGCCCGACTGCACCTCGTCGGCGACCAGGATGATCTTGTGCTCGTCGCAGAGCTTGCGCAGCGCCTGCACGAAATCCTTCGGCGCGATGTAGAAGCCGCCCTCGCCCTGCACCGGCTCGATGACGATGCAGGCGACGCGCGCCGGATCGACGTCGGCCTTGAACAGCATCTGCAGATGGCGCAGCGAGTCATCCACCGTCACGCCATGCAGCGGATTGGGGAAGGGCGCGTGGTAGATCTCGGCCGGGAAGGGGCCGCCGACCTTGTAGGGCTGCACCTTGCCGGTCATGGCCATGGTGAGATTCGTGCGGCCATGGAAGGCGCCGCTGAAGGCGATCACGGCGGTGCGCCCCGTATAGTGGCGGGCGATCTTCACCGCGTTCTCCAGGGCCTCGGCGCCGGTGGTGAAGAAGATCGTCTTCTTGGCGAAGTTGCCGGGCGCCAGCTTGTTCAGCCGTTCGGCCAGCTCGATGTAGCTGTCATAGGCGACGACCTGGAAGGCGGTGTGCGTGAACTTCTGCATCTGCTCGTCGACAGCCGCCATCACCTTGGGATGGCGATGCCCGGTGTTGAGCACGGCAATGCCACCGGCGAAGTCGATGTAGCGCTTGCCCTCGACGTCCCACAGCTCCGCGTTCTCGGCCTTCTCGGCGAAGAACGGCATGGCAGTCGCGACGCCGCGGGGCACCGCGTTGCTGCGCCGTTGCAGCAAGTCCTTATTGGTCGACATGGTTTTCCTCTCTTGCGCCCACGGCGTGGCAGCCCGGGCGGCGGTGGCCATGGCGATAGCACGAAGCAATGCGCCCGCCAACCCCCACCCCCACCTCGGGGAGCCGGTTTGCGGGCCGCGATTCCTGCCTATATATTCAAAGCAATCCCATCAGTTCGAACCGTCCAGACCACGAGGAAACCGTCATGCAGCAAGCCGTTCGCAAGGCCGCCGCGCCGTTGGCGCTCAAGGATTCCAAGCTGTTCCGCCAGCAATGCTACATCAACGGCAAATGGGCCGACGCCGACTCCAAGCGCACGGTCGATGTGAACAATCCGGCGACCGACGAGATCCTCGGTACCGTGCCCTATATGGGCGCCGCGGAGACGCACCGCGCCATCGATGCCGCCAACGCCGCTTGGCCGGCCTGGCGCAAGAAGACGGCCAAGGAGCGCGCCAACATCCTGCGCAAGTGGTTCAACCTGATGATGGAGAACCAGGAGGATCTCGCCGTCCTCATGACGGCCGAGCAGGGCAAGCCGCTGGCCGAAGCCAAGGGCGAGATCGCCTACGGCGCCTCCTTCGTCGAGTGGTTCGCCGAGGAGGGCAAGCGCATCTATGGCGATACCATTCCCCAGCACCAACCCGACAAGCGCATCGTCGTCATCAAGGAGCCGATCGGCGTGGTCGCGGCCATCACGCCGTGGAACTTCCCGAACGCGATGATCACGCGCAAGTGCGCGCCGGCTCTTGCCGCCGGCTGCCCGGTCGTGATCAAGCCGGCGACGCAGACGCCGTTCTCCGCACTGGCCCTGGCCGAACTGGCGGAGCGCGCCGGCTTCCCGCCGGGCGTGCTCAACATCGTCACGGGATCCGCCAAGGACATCGGCGGCGAGATGACCTCGAACCCGATCGTGCGCAAGCTCTCCTTCACCGGCTCGACCGAGATCGGCAAGCAGCTCATGCAGCAGTGCGCGGGTACGGTGAAGAAGGTGTCGCTAGAGCTCGGCGGCAATGCCCCCTTCATCGTGTTCGAGGATGCCGACATCGACGCCGCCATCGAGGGCGCGATCATGTCGAAGTACCGCAACACCGGCCAGACCTGCGTCTGCGCCAACCGCCTGCTCGTGCAAGACGGCGTATACGAGAAGTTCGCCGAGAAATTGAAGGCGGCCGTCGGCAAGCTGAAGGTGGGTGATGGCCTCAAGGGCGAGACCCAGCAGGGCCCGCTCATCGACATGAAGGCGGTCGACAAGGTCGAGGAGCACGTCCAGGACGCGGTGAAGAAGGGGGCCAAGGTGATCGCCGGCGGCAAGCGCCACGCCCTCGGCGGCAGCTTCTACGAGCCGACCATCCTGGTGGACGTCACCCCGCAGATGAAGGTGGCGCGCGAAGAGACGTTCGGCCCGGTGGCGCCGTTGTTCCGCTTCAAGACCGAGGAGGATGCCGTCCGCCTCGCCAACGACACCGAGTTCGGCCTCGCCGCCTATTTCTACAGCCGCGATATCGGCCGTGTCTGGCGCGTGGCCGAGCAGGTCGAGTACGGCATCATCGGCATCAACACCGGCATCATCTCGACCGAGGTGGCGCCCTTCGGCGGCATGAAGGAATCCGGCATCGGCCGCGAGGGCTCGAAGTACGGCATCGAGGACTTCCTGGAGATCAAGTACCTGTGCATGGGCGGGATCTGATTCGATGAAATATCAATAAGTTGCACGGCTAGTTTCCTCGGTTTCCAAGGCTGTTGCCAAACGCCAGAACCTGCGGCCTCGCGCTCAGCCAGTTTTCCAACTTCTGGTAGGCATTGAGCGCGAGCTGCCTTGTGCGAGCTGTGTAGTCGCCCAACTTACTGCCGGCGCCGATGGCGTGGCCCGTGATAGCGGCCACCTCGGCGTCGGTGCAGCCGGCCTCCGAAAGCATCGTAACGCACGTGCCGCGGAGATCGTGCCAATGCAAGTCAACCTCTACCAGCCGGGTGCGTGCCATGATCCGGCGGTGGTGACCACTGAGATTGTCCGGCGTCAGCCGCTCGCCGTTTGTGGCGACGAGCAGATAGTCGCCAGGCGCCTCCAACATCTCAGCGAGAAGATCCCGCAGCGGCGTCAGCGCGAACACCGGCAACTGCACGACGACGCCCGTTGTGTCGAGCGTCTTATGCGGCTTGAACGTCAGCCATCCATCCCTGAAGTCCGATTTCAGGCGCGCGCACGCATCGGCCTTGCGCACGCCGGTGTACAAGCTGAACAGGAAGGCCCGCTGAATACAGCGATCAGCAGCGGCCAGATAGAGGGCCTGCTGATCCTCGGTCCAGATCTTGTCGGGCCGCCGCTTGCCCGATGGCGCTAGGTGCTTGATGCCGAGCGCATGATTGACGTCGAGGTGCCCGCGCTCATAGCCCCACGCGAGCAACCCTTTGAGCGTGTCGATCAGCTTGTCCGCCTTGTCCCGCGTTTCGGCCAAGCCGTCCCGGAGGGCATAGAACTCGCCCCGCGCCTCTCGACGGTTGAGGTCTGCGATGGTCATCCAATCAAGCTCGTCTTCGAGAATGCCGAGGTAGTAGCGCTTCCGCGATTGCCAGAGGGTCGACAGGTTCTTGAACTCGGGGCTCTTGACGTACTGCTCCGCGAGGAAGCGGATCGCGCCATGCTGGCGCACGATGCGGAACCGCTTCCGGTCACCGCGCCGGTAGCGATATTCCTTGATCGTCCCATCAGCGAGCGCCTTGCGCACGATCTTGACGCCTGGCTCTCCAGGCTTCTTTCCGCGCGTTCCAGTCATCGGCACGCACCTCCGCTATCAAAGCGCGATCCATGGCGGCGTCGAGCGCCCGCACATCCCATAAAAGCCGGCGTATTCTAGCGAGCTTAAACGGAGGCGGGAACGTTCCTGCTTCTACCTCCGCGTCGAATGCGTTCGGGGACAACCCGCAATAGGACGCCGCATCGTCGCGCGACATCAAGCGCGGCTGTAGAGCGAGCGACTTGCCAAGGCGACGGGCGGCCACCTCCGGCGGGACATCGCGCGGGTCGACGCTGAAGCGCAGGGTCATGCGTTCGTGTCCGTGAAGTAACGGACGCTGGGCTGGCAGCTGCAGGCGGTGCCGTCGTAGATCCCACAGGCGTCGTCGTGGAACATCATCGCGTGGATCACGACGCCGCGACCTACCGACAGCAGG
>DATIXH010000138.1:0-14386 GCA_035518775.1 Candidatus Acidiferrum sp. | reverse complement strand
GCATCCCACTGCTCCGGCTCGGTGTTCTCGATCAATTGCCAGGGATAGATCCCGGCATTCTGCACCACGATGTGGAGATCGCCGAAGGCCTCGAGCGCCGTCGCGACCGCGCGCTCGGCATCGGCCTTCCGCGAGATGTCGGTCGTGACGAAGCGGCCGCCGAGGCGCTTCGCCGTCGCCTCGCCGGCCACCGTCTCGGTGTCGGCGATGACGATCCTCGCCCCTTCCTCCCGGAAGCGCTCGGCGATGCCGGCGCCGATGCCGCGGGCGGCGCCGATGACGATCGCGGTCTTGTCCTTCAGGCGGTCGGGCATGGGGACTCCTATCGATTCTGCAAAACGACCCTATGGATCAAAAAATCGGCGTTTGTTTTCAATGACATGACAGTGACCAGTTTCGGCCCGATTCCGGCCGCCGGACCCGCCCTTACGACGGGCAAGTGCAGCTTTGAAGCGCGAAACGCACATTTTCTATTCGGCGCCGGCCTGGGACAAGCCGGCCGCGCGCAGGCCCTCCAGACTGCCGATCTCGACCAACTCCGCGACGTTCCGGAGCTCGTGCCGGCCCATCGGCCGGATCGAATAGGCGTCGGCCAGACGCCTGACGCTTTCCGGGCACAGGAGGATCTGACCCGCTTTCGCGAAGTCGGCGAGGCGCGCGCCGAGGTTGGTGACGAACCCCTCGGCCGTATAGACCCAGCGCACGCCGTGCAGCCCTTCGAATCGCGTCGAACCCACCGCAGCGCGTCCCGAGCTGATGCCGATGTGGATGTCGACGGGCGGCGCGTCGCCGGCGGCGTTGAGCTGCGCCGTGATGGTCATGAGCGAGAGCGCGGTCTGCGCCGCCATCCGGCTGTGCCGGGCCGGATCGGTGCGGTGAAAGATGATCAGCAGCCCGTCGCCGGCCATGTTGCTGATCTCGCCGTCATGCTCCTGGATCTTGTCGAGGAAGGCGGAGAAGTAGCGCTCGACAAGACGCGCCAGGGAGTCCGAGGGCATCTTCGCGCTGAGTTGCGTGTAGCCGCAAATGTCGACGAAGATGAAGGCGGCGTCCTGCTCCCGCTTGTCGAGCTCCGGCGCATCCGGATTTTCGGCGATCAGTCTCCGCACCACGTCCGGGACGAACTTCGCATAGTGGTCGCGCACCTGCGTGAGCTGGCGCAGCTTCGCGTCGACCGCGCGCTTGGAGCGCAGCGCGGCGCTGATCCGCGCCTGCAGCTCTCGGTCGTCGACCGGCTTCGTCAGGAATTCGTTGGCGCCGGCCTCGAAGCCCTTCATGCGATCTTCCACGGCGTGAAGCGCCGTCATGATGACGACATGGATCAGGCGGGTATCGTCACTCTCCTTGAGGCGGCGGCAGGTCTCGAACCCGTCCATGATCGGCATCATGACGTCGAGGAGGATGAGGTCCGGCTGCTGCTGCGCCACGCTCTCCAGGGCTTCTCGCCCATTCCTGGCCTCGCGCGCCTGATAGCCGAGCCCTTCGAGCATCTGCATGAGGATGTCGCGATTGAAGACGTCATCATCGACGACGAGAATGGTCGGCGGTTCGCTCATGGATCTCCCCTCCAAGGTCCGGGATTGGCGCCCGAATCATCGGCGACCAGCGCCGTCGTGTTGTCCGCCGCGCGCCCGGCCGGCGGGCCTCCGATGCCATCGCCGTTGTCCTTGATCCCCACCGCGACCCCATCCGCACCGGCCCTCGGATGGACGTTGGGAAAGGAAAAGGTGAAGACCGATCCCTCGCCCAGCTTGCTTCGGACGGTGATCTTGCCGCCCATCAGGCCGGCGAAGCGCCGGCAAATCGCAAGCCCGAGGCCCGTCCCCTCCCGCTTGCGCTGCCCCTGCGGCTCCACGCGCTCGAATTCCTCGAAGATGCGGTCGAGATCGTCGCCGGCGATGCCGATACCCGTATCGGCCACGGCCACCTCGGTGACGTCCGCCGTATGGCTGGCGCTGACGCGAACGGTCCCCCTCTCCGTGAACTTGGCGGCATTGCTCAGGAGATTGCTGACGATGCGGCCGAGCTTCTTCCTGTCCTGGACGAGCTCCGGCCCGTCGGCCGGGACGTCGCACACGATCGCTATGCGATCCGCCTCGATCGTCGGCTCGAGCGCGAGCAGGCATTCCTCCACCAGCGGGCGGAGGCGGAAGGCCGTCGTGTTGATCTGGCCTTCCCGCGTGTAGTCGATGAAATCGTTGACCAGCTCGTTCAGCTCCCTGCCCTTGGCCGCCAGCTTCTCGAGGTTCCCGTACTGGCGCACAGGGAGGATCGCCTTCGCATTGGCCATCACGAGGCCGGCATAGCCGAGGATCGCGTTCAGGGGGTTCCGGATGTCATGGCTGACGGCGTTGAGGAACGTCGTCTTGGCGCGGTTTGCCTGCTCGGCGCGCTGCTTCTCCGCTTCCGTCTGCTCCACCGCCTGCTGCAGACGCTGGTTCACGCGGACCAGCTCGGCGGTGCGATCCTCGACGAGGCGCTCCAGGTTGTTCCGGTGCCCGGCCAGCTCGGCCTCCGTGCGCTTGCGCTCGGTGACGTCGCTGTAGGTGTGGACGAGCAGGCCGTTCGACATCAGCTTGCGCCTGATCTCGAGCCAAGTGCCGTCGGGCCGCAACACCTCGATCTGCTGCGCCGGCTGCTGCCTGGCGCGGTCGAGGCGCTCCTGCAGCTGCTTCTTGGGGTCTCCGGGACCGTAGTCGCCGCGGTCGATGTTGAATTGAATGATCTCGGCGAAGGGGCGGCCCCTGCGGACCAACGTCTCCGGATAGCTGTTCAGCTGGCGATACCGGCTGTTCCACGCATGCAGCCGCAGATCCGTGTCATACACGGCGATGCCGACGCTCGCATTCTCCAGGATGGCGCGCAGCTCGTTCACCTGAATGCGCTGGCCACGCTCGCGCAGATAGAACCCCGCCGCAAACAGCAAGGCCATCGAGAGCAGGGCGACTCCGGCCACCAGGCCGGCCGCCACGTTGACGGGCGTCAGATCATAAGCGGCCAGGATGCGCCAGCGCTCGCCGGGCAGATCGAGCATGCGCACCAGCATCGATTTCCCCTGCACCGACAGATAGAGATCGGCCCTGGGATCGATGCCGGCGTTCGATATCAGCGGAGGGCGATCGAGGGCCGCGGGGTCATACTGTTGTTCATCGAGAATCCGCTGTCGATCGGCCTTGGAGATGGGATAGAGCGGTCGAAATCTCCAATCATCGACGCTCGAAAGGAAGATCATGCCGGCCCGGTCGACCAGACTCACGACCTCCCCTGCCTCCTTCCACGTCCTTTCAAGCGACGAGAAGTTGATCTTGACGACCGCCACGCCGACGAGAGTCGCGCCATTGCGGATGCAGGTCGCAAGATAGTATCCCGGGCGGCCGGTCGTGATTCCAACCCCGTAGTATTTCCCACTGCATCCCGTCATCGCATCCTGGAAGTAAGGCCGGATGGAGTAGTTCTTACCCACGAAGCTCAGCTGCGTATTCCAGTTGCTGGCCGCATGCGTGATCCCGGCTGTGTCCAGCACATAGAGGAAATCGGACTTCGCAGCCCGATTGACTTCCTCCAAATATCTGTTGGCGCGGTCTGATAGGATTTGATCTCTGCCTGAGAGGAGTAACAGGTCCTGGTCGGCACTCGGGTTGAGGAGTTGGCGGACGCGCTCGTCCTTGGCGGCCACGGACGGCAGATAACTGTAGCGTTCCACCTCTGTCGTCACGCTGCGGCTCTTGAGAGACAGAGCGTCGTCGGCTTGCTGCCGAAGATCGGACAACTGCCACTTGTAGGCGACATCCCATGCCGCAGCGGTGACTGCGACGGCAACGGCGGCATAGAGGAGCAGGAACGGGCGCGGGCGCATTCCTTTCACCCGTCGCGAACGACGCCGCGCGGAAGGCGACCGATGCGGAAAGGCCGGCGGCGATGGCAACGGCCGCGCTGCCCCTGCAAGGATTGCTCGATCCCGCCCGCTACCCTGCGCCGAATGATCACGGACATGACGGTGCCGACGCGAACAAACGCATCGGAAGCGCCGGCCGCCGCGACCCTACGAGTGCGCTCAATGGTGCCAGCCCTCGCCGCTCAGACGGAATGACGATAGACCAATTTTCCTGACCCGTCATGTCGCGGGTTCGCCCGCGACCGGCGAGAACCTGCTGGCACACCGCTGAGGCGCAGCGCCGAATGCACATGCCGATGTGCCGTGGGTGGGACAACCGAACTCCTCAACTCCGAACGCGATGCAGACTTTGCGGCGCTACAGCCCCGTGAAGAATTCGAGCCGCGAGCCATCCGTGAAGCGGGAGAAGCGGAAGGCGCTGGGGTCGACGAAGGGGGGGCGGCCGGTGACGATGTCGGCCATGAGCCGGCCGGCACCGGGGCCGATGCCGAAGCCGTGGCCGGAGAAGCCGGTGGCGATGTGGAGGCCGGGCAGGCTGTCGACGGCTGAGATGACGGGGATGGCATCGGGCGTCGCATCGATGGCGCCGGCCCAGCTCTGGCGGATGGCGGCGCCCTTGAAGGCGGGGAAGACGGCCTGGAGGTTGCGCAGGCCCGCTTCCAGATGCGTCTGCGCCGGTTGCGGGTCGAGGATGCGCACGCGCTCGAAGGGCGAGACGGCATCGAGCGCCCAGCGCGCCGGCTGCCGCAGCTCCGCGAGGAAGCGCGGGCCGAGCCGCAGCCGAGTGTGGCCCCGCTCGGCGGCGGCGAGGGGCAGGAACATGCGGAGGAAGCGGATGCTGTCGGGAACGATGTCGGCGACGGTGCCGGTGCCGCCGGTGACCGTGTAGCCGCCGTCGGCGCGCTTACGGAAGGCGAAGCCGGAGGAGAGGGCCGCGCACTCCGGGCCGTTGGCCACGCCGTCGACGCGCATCACGGAGGCGATGACCTTCAGCTGCGGCAGGGTGAGCCCGAGGTTGCGGCAGAACAGGCGCGACCAGGCGCCGCCGGCGAGCACGACGCTGCTGCAGGCGATCGTTCCACGCTCGGTGACCGCGGCGGCGACGCGGCCGGCTTTCGTCTCGATACCGCGCACGGCGCATTGCGCGACGATCCTGGCGCCGAGCTCGCGGGCGCGCCGCGCCAGCGCCGGGACGGCCTTCTGCGGCTCGGCGCGGCCGTCGCTCGCCGTGTGGAGCGCGCCGATCCATTGGCCGCCGAGGCCCGGCAGCACGCGCGCGATGTCGGCCGGCGCCAGCAGGCGGGAATCGAGCTGGAACCCGTGGACGCGCTCGAGCCAGGCGGTGCGGCGCGCCAGCTCGCGCTCGGTCGTGCAGAGATAGACGATGCCGGAGCGGCGGAAGCCGAGGTCGAGCCCGCCCTCCTGCAGCCGGTCCCAGATGCGCAGCGATTCGAGCATCAGCGGCATCTCGCGGGGATCGCGGCCCATCTTGCGGACCCAGCCCCAGTTGCGGCTCGACTGCTCGCCGGCCAGCACGCCCTTCTCGCAGAGCGCGACCGACACCCCGCGCTCGGCGAGCGCCAGCGCCGTGCTCATGCCGACGATGCCGCCGCCGATCACCACGACGTCGGCCGCGGGCGGCGGCGCCGCATCGGTCGCGCAGGCCTCGATCGGCGGGCCGGAATAACCTGATGTTGCGGCGGTCGTCACGGCGTCTCTCTCCCCTTCCCCGTCAGCTGGATTCCGGCGCGGCCGCCTTGCGGTGTCCGGATGCTCGTCTAGAGTGTGGCGATGACGAAGCCAGCGGACGGCGCAGCGAAGGTCGTGGACATCTTCACCGACGGGGCCTGCAGCGGCAACCCGGGGCCCGGCGGCTGGGGCGTGATCCTGCGCTGGGACGGGCACGAGAAGGAACTCCATGGCGGCGAGCGCGCGACCACCAACAACCGCATGGAGCTGATGGCGGCCATCAAGGCGCTCGAGAGCCTGAAGCGGGCGGTGACGGTGCGCCTCCATACCGACAGCCAGTACGTGAAGAAGGGCATCACCGAGTGGATCCACGATTGGAAGCGGCGCGGCTGGCGCACGGCCGACAAGAAGCCCGTGAAGAACGCCGACCTGTGGCAGCGGCTCGACGCCGCCCTCGGCGAGCACGACATCCAATGGATCTGGGTGCGCGGCCATTCGGGGCATCCCGAGAACGAGCGTGCCGACGAGCTGGCGCGGCGCGGGATCGCGGAGCTGTAGTCTAGAGCCTCACAGACGGGCACCCCCGCCGCCCGGCCGCAGGAAAATGGGCGGCCTCCTCCCAAATGGGAGGTGTCCCGCCTTCGATCCCGCATCTACAGTATCGACTGAGGCTCGAGCCGTGCCTGAGCATTGTCGGGCAAGAACGCCTCGCGCGGGCCGGCGAGTTTCGCGCGGCCGACATCAACCGATCCAGGCGGGCGACGACAATCATCGAGGGGCGACATGCGGACCATACAGAGCGCGCGACGCCTTCCCAATACCCGCAGACTGACGATCGTTGCGCAAGATCCTTCGGTCAAGCTGCGCGGCCGGATCGCCACGACGGAGGTGGAGATTCCTGCCGAGGAGTTGGCGCCGGGCCCATGCGGGTATCGCGTCAGCGTCATTGACTATGACGCCTCGACCAATGTGCTCTACGAGAAGGCGGAATACCCCCCGTCGCACGCCGGCGGTTATGGAGACCCCTATCGGCAGACGGAAAGCGGACGCCGATCGCGGCACAAGGCCGCCGACGCCAGGCTTCTGAGCGATCCGAGATTTCACGCCCAGAACGTCTACGCGATCGTCATGCGCACCCTGGCGCGATTCGAATTCGCCCTCGGCCGCCGGGTCGCATGGGGTTCGGACGGCCACCAGCTTCATATCGCGCCGCACGCGTTTACCGACGCGAACGCCTTCTACTCGCGGGAGGATCGCAGCATCTTCTTCGGATACTTCTTCGGAAGCACGGGACAGCCGATCTTCACCTGCCTGTCGCACGACATCGTCGCCCACGAAACGACCCATGCGATCCTGGATGGACTCCGCCGACGCTACCTCGAGCCGTCCTCGCCCGATCAGGCGGCCTTCCACGAGGGGTTCGCCGACGTCGTCGCGTTGTTGTCCGTGTTCTCGCTCCGGGAGGTCGTGGAAGCGATGCTCGATCTCGGCGCCGCGCGCGGGAGCAAGCTCATCGACGAACGATTCCTTTCGCGCGAGAAGCTGAAGGACTCGGTGCTCCTGGGGCTCGCGGACGAGATGGGCGAGGAGCTTTCGAAGGTCCGCGGTCAGGCGCTGCGTCGTTCGGTCGAGCTCCCGCCGGGCAAGCCCTACATGTCGATGCCGGGGTTCGACGAGGAGCATGAGCGCGGCGAGCTGATCGTCGCCGCCATGATGAATGCCTTCCTCGATATCTGGCTCGCGCGCCTGGACAAGATCGGCACGCTCGGCAGCGGCAAGAAGGACCGCAGCCTCGTGGTCGAGCAAGGAGCCCTCGTCGCCGATCACCTCCTGACGATGGCGATTCGCGCCATCGACTACTGCCCGCCGACCGATCTCACCTTCGCCGACTATCTCTCCGCCCTGCTCACGATCGACCACGAGGTCGTGCCCGACGATGGCAAGTTCGGCTATCGCGACGCGCTGCTGCGCAATTTCAAGGCGTACGACATCGAGCCGGCCCGCGGCACGGACGAGAAGGGCGTCTGGAAGCGGTTCGACCAGCCCATGGTCCACAGCCGCTCTCATTTCGATTCGCTGCTGCGGGACAAGGAGGAGGTGTTCCGGTTCATCTGGGAGAACCGGACGGCGCTCCAGATTCACAAGGACGGCTACGTCGAGGTGCAGTCCGTGCGCCCCAGCATTCGCATCGGCCCGGACGGCTTCGTGCTCCGCGAGGCCGTTGCGGAGTACGTCGAAATCCTGACGCTGACGGCGGGCGAGCTCCCTGCCGCCCTGGGCATCACGCCTCCGCCCGGGATCCCGAAGTGGCGGCGCATACGCATCTTCGGCGGCGGGGCGCTGATCTTCGACGAATATGGCCAGCTCAAATATCAGATCTCGAACCGCATTCAGGACGTCGCGCGGCAGGAGGCGCGACTCAAATATCTCGCGAAGGTGGGATTCTTCGATCAACCGCCGCCACCGCCGCCACCGCCTCAATCCCAATCGCGCTTCGCGCTGGTGCATCTCTCGCGCGCCACGAGCTAGGAGGCATCCATGGCCAACCGAGCGACGAAATCTCCGGTCGGCGTCACGATACGGACCTACCATGTCGGCTTCGGCGACTGCTTTCTGCTCAGTTTCCGCTATGGACCGAATTCGGAGCGGCATGTCCTGATCGATTTCGGGTCGACCGGTCTGCCGCCGGGCACGCCGAAGGACCGGATGGACGCGGTCGCGCGGGACATCGCGGCGCGCTGCGGCGGCAAGCTGCACGGCGTGGTCGCCACCCACCGGCACAGGGACCACATCTCCGGTTTCGCAACGAAGAAGAACGGCAAGGGCACGGGCGACACGATCCGTTTGTTGAAACCGGATGTCGTCGTTCAGCCGTGGACGGAAGATCTCGATCTCGCCACCACGGCGACCGGCCCGAAGGCCGTCGCATCGCGCAGCAAGAGGTTCGGCGACGGAACCGCGAGCCGCATCACCGCGCTCGGCGTCATGCACGCCATCGCGGGACAGACGATCGCGGAATCCAGGCGCAGCCGCCACTTCAGCAAGGACCTGAAGGCTCAGCTGCAATTCCTCGGCGAGGACAACCTCGCCAACAAGAGCGCCGTCGAGAACCTTCGGACGATGGGGAAGAACCGCTACGTGTATTGCGGCGCCAAGTCGGGCCTCGAAGAGGTCTTGCCGGGCGTCACGGTCAGCGTCCTGGGTCCGCCGACGGTCGACCAGACGGACACGATCAAGAAGCAGCGCAGCCGCGACCCCGACGAATTCTGGCATTTCCAGGCCAAGGCCATGGATATCGGCGGGGCGCAGGGCGGGAAGCCGATCCTCTTTCCGCGCTATGTCAAAAGCCGCGGGCCGACGTTTCCGATCGATTCGCGATGGCTGATCTATCACGCGCGCTCGACCCGCGGCGAACAGCTGCTGCAGATCGTCAGGATGCTTGACGATCAAATGAACAACACCAGCGTCATTCTCGTCTTTCAGGTCGGCAGGAAGAGCCTGCTGTTCCCCGGCGATGCGCAGCTCGAAAACTGGCAATACGCGCTCGGGCAGAAGAAGTTCGAGAAGCTTCTGAAAGGCGTCAATCTCTACAAGGTCGGCCATCACGGGAGCCTGAACGCGACGCCGAAATCGCTGTGGGCACTGTTCAAGAACCGCTCCAAGCAGCCTTCGAAGACCCGGCTGACGTCGCTCATGTCGACGATGAAGGGCAAGCACGGAACCGAAAGCAGCAACACCGAGGTACCACGCAGAACTCTCAAAAGCGCGCTGCAAGCCGAGACCGACTTGTTCACGACCGAGGACCTGAAGGGGGGCGACTTCTTTCACGACACGCCGCTCAGCTTCTGACTTGGCGTAGCGCGGATCCTTGGCGGTCGTCGGGCTCCAGCTGATGCGATAGATCGCAGGGCGCCGGAGGGGCGGGCGACCTTCCGGTCGCCCTACAAGACTCGCGAATGTCGGCGTTTCCGCGGTCGGACATCCTGCGCCGCAGCGACCATGGCCAAATGCGATCGCCCCACTTGGTGGGGAGGATCGCGACGCTGGTCCGTTTTGCGACGCGCCGCAGGCTTGCACGCGCGCGTAGGCGTTGCCACACTTCGGCACCGGCGAGGCAAGGACCCTTCCGAGATGAAACTCAGAGACAAGATCGCGGTGATCACCGGCGGTTCGCGCGGCATCGGCGCAGCGATCGCGCGCCGCTATGTCGCGGAGGGCGCGAAGGTGGCGATCGCCGACCTGCTGCTCGAGGAGTCGCAGGCGCTGGCGAAGGAGCTCGGCGCCGCCGCCTTCTCCGTGCCGCTCGACGTCACCCGCCAGGATTCGATCGACGCCATGGTGAGCGCGGTGGTCGGGCGCTTCGGCGGCATCGATATCCTCGTCAACAACGCCGCCATCTTCGACATGGCGCCGATCGCCGAGATCACGCGCGAGAGCTATCGCAAGGTCTTCGCGGTCAACGTCGAGGGCCTGCTGTTCACGCTGCAGGCGGTGGCGCGGCGCATGATCGAGCAGAAGCGCGGCGGCAAGATCATCAATTTCGCCAGCCAGGCCGGGCGGCGCGGCGAAGCGCTGGTGGCCGTCTACTGCGCCTCCAAGGCCGCCGTCGTCAGCCTGACGCAGTCGGCCGGACTCGGCCTCATCAAGCACGGCATCAACGTCAACGGCATCGCGCCGGGCGTGGTGGATACGGCGATGTGGGACGACGTCGACCGCCTCTTCGCCAGGTACGAGGGCCGGCCGATCGGCGAGAAGAAGCGGCTGGTGGGCGAGGCCGTGCCCTACGGCCGCATGGGCAAGGCCGAGGACCTGCTGGGCATGGCGGTGTTCCTGGCATCCGCCGACAGCGACTACGTCGTCGCGCAGACCTACAACGTCGACGGCGGCAACGTGCCGGGCTGAAGCCGCAGCGTTGCATCATCATGGCCCGCGATCCCCGCTACGACATTCTGTTCGAGCCCGTGCGCATCGGGCCGGTGACGGCGAAGAACCGGTTCTTCCAGGTGCCGCATTGCAACGGGCTCGGCTTCCGCGACCCCACGGCCATGACGGGGATGCGCGAGGTGAAGGCCGAGGGCGGCTGGGGCGTGGTCTGCACGGAGCAGGCGGACATCCACCACACCTCGGAGATCACGCCGTTCATCGAGCTCAGGTTGTGGGACGACCGCGACATGCCGGCGCTGGCGCGCGTGGCCGAGCGGGTGCATGCGCATGGCGCGCTCGCCGGCCTCGAGCTGGCCTATGCGGGGATGAACGGCTCCAACCTCTACACGCGCGAGATCCCGCTGGCGCCCTCGCACACGCCGATCATCACCTACTACGCCGATCCGGTGCAGGCGCGGGCCATGGACAAGGACGACATCGGCAACCTCCGGCGCTGGTACGTGAACGCGGCGGTGCGGGCGAAGCGGATGGACTACGACCTCGTCTGCCTCTATGCCGCCCACGGCTTCGGGGCGCCGCAGCATTTCCTGTCGCGGCGCTACAACCGGCGCACGGACGAGTACGGCGGCTCGCTCGCCAACCGGGCGCGGCTGCTGCGCGAGATCACCGAGGACGTGAAGGCGGCGGTCGGCGACCGCTGCGCGGTCAGCGTGCGCGTGAGCATCGACGAGCTGCTGGGGCCGGCGGGCATGCATCGCGAGGAGATGCACGAGGTCATTGGGCTGCTGGCGGAGCTGCCGGACCTCTGGGACGTGACGCTCTCGGACTGGGCCAACGACTCCGGCACCTCGCGCTTTGCGCCGGAGGGGTTTCAGGAGCCGTATGTCGCCGGCATCAAGAAGCTGACGACGAAGCCGGTGGTGGGAGTCGGACGCTTCACCTCCCCGGATACGATGGTCTCGCAGGTGCGGCGCGGCATCCTCGATCTCATCGGCGCGGCGCGGCCCTCGATCGCCGATCCGTTCCTGCCGCGGAAGATCGAAGAGGGGCGGCTCGAGGACATCCGCGAATGCATCGGCTGCAACATCTGCATCAGCGGCGACATGACTCAGTCGCCGTCGCGCTGCACCCAGAACCCGACCATGGGAGAGGAATGGCGCAAGGGCTGGCATCCCGAGCGCATCCGGCCGAAGCAATCGGACGCGCGCGTGCTGATCGTGGGCGGCGGGCCGGCCGGGCTCGAGTGCGCGCGCGCCCTCGGGCGGCGCGGCTATGCCGTGGCGCTGGCCGAGGCCGGGCGCGAGCTCGGCGGACGCGTGACGCGCGAGAGCCGGCTGCCGGGTCTCGCCGCCTGGGCGCGGGTGCGCGACTATCGGCTGCAGCAGCTGAAGCAGCTGCCGGAGGTCGAGACCTTTCTCGACAGCCGGCTGGGCGCCGACGAGGTGCTGGAGTACGGCTTCGAGCATGTGGCCGTCGCCACCGGCAGCGCCTGGCGGCGCGACGGCACGGCCCGCTTCCACCACGCGCCGATTCCGATCGCCGGCGACGCGGCGGTGCTGACGCCGGACAACCTGATGGCGGGCAAGCGGCCGGAGGGCGGCCACGTCCTGCTCTATGACGACGACCACTACTACATGAGCAGCGTGCTCGCGGAGCTGCTGGTGCAGGAGGGCCGACGGGTGACCTTCGTGACGCCGGCGGCGGAGGTGGCGACCTGGGCGCGCAACACGCTCGAGCAGGAGAAGATCCAGACGCGACTGCTGCGGCTCGGCGTGGATATCAGGCCGCATCGGGCGGTGACGCGCGTCGAGCGCGGCGGCGCCGAGACCGCCTGCGTGTTCACGGGGACGATAGCGGCCATCGCCTGCGATGCCCTGCTGCTGGTGACGGCTCGCGATCCCGTGGACGCGCTCTATCTCGATCTGCAGGCGCGCCGCACGGAATGGGCGGCGGCCGGCCTCCGCTCGGTCAGGCTGATCGGCGACGCCAACGCGCCCGGCCTCATCGCCGCGGCCGTCTATGCCGGGCATCGCTACGCGCAGGAACTGGACGCGCCGGACCTTGGCGACGCCCTGCCCTTCAGGCGCGACATCGCCGCGCTGGCCCCGCTGTAGGGCGAGCGCGGGCCACCGCCGCTCTCATGGAGAGCGGCGTCAGGCAGAAGCGTTTCGGCGGCCGACCCGGCCCCGTGCGTTGGTCACGCGATTGCGGCGATGATGGCCAGGACGATGATGAAGAGGAGCGTCGCCGCAAGCCACAGCCTGTTGTCAAACATCATGCGCCTCGCTGGAGCGAGGAAGCACGCCCCAGCGCCAGCAGGAAAGCGGCAAAGGTATGGCATTCTTGCCACGCCGGCGTCACACCCCGGCTGCGCTTCGAGGTCCTCCGAGCGGCGGCGGCGTCCCGTGCGCTTCCCCAGGCTGCATGACTGATCTGCGTCCTTCGACAGGCTCAGGATGAGGAAAAACCTTGGTGGCACTGAGAAAGCACCGCATCCTGAGCTTCGTCCCGGTCGAACCCGCGGAAGAAGCCAGGTCGCTGATCCCAGAGCCTCCGGATGACCATGCCGATGACGCCGACGAGAGCGCGGACGCCGGACAGCCGCTATGCCTGGAAGCGGCTGGTCGCGTCGCTGGCGCTGAGCACGATCGGGGGCGTCGGGCTGTGGGCCGCCGTCGTGGTGCTGCCGACGATCGAGGCCGAGTTCGGCGTCGGCCGCGGCGGCGCCTCGGTGCCGTACACGGCGGCCATGGTAGGCTTCGCGATCGGGGGCGTGCTGATGGGCCGGCTCGCCGACCGCTTCGGCATCATGGTGCCGCTGCTCGTGGGCGCGCCGCTGCTCGGCCTCGGCTTCGTCGCGGCCGCGTTCACCACCACCTACTGGCAGTTCGTCATCGTGCAGGCGCTGCTGATCGGCATGCTCGGCAGCTCCGCCACCTTCGGCCCACTGGTGGCGGACGTCTCGCTCTGGTTCCACAGATGGCGCGGCCTGGCCGTGGCCATCGTGGCGAGCGGGAACTACGTCGCCGGCGCCGTCTGGCCGTCGATCCTGGAGCGCTCGATGGCGGCGGTCGGGTGGCGCCAGTCGTTCGTCTTCATCGGCGCGTTCTGCGTCGCTTCCATGACGCCGCTGGCGCTGCTGCTGCGGGCGCGGCCGGCGCTCGACCACGGCACGAGCACAGGCCACGCGGCGCGCGCAGCGGCGCGGGCGCCGATGTCGCTCGCCGCGCTGCAGGGTCTGCTCGTGCTGGCGGCGATCGCCTGCTGCGTCGCCATGTCGATGCCGCAGGTGCATATCATCGCCTACTGCGGCGACCTCGGCTACGGGACGGCGCGCGGCGCCGAGATGCTGTCGATCATGCTGGGGCTGGGGGTGGTGAGCCGGCTCGGCTCCGGGATGATCGCCGACCGCATCGGCGGGCTGAGGACGCTGATCCTGGGCTCGGCGCTGCAATGCCTCTCGCTGGTCTTCTACCTGCCGTATGACGGGCTGACCTCGCTCTACGTCGTGTCCGCCCTGTTCGGGCTGGCACAGGGCGGCATCGTGCCGAACTATGCGCTGGTGGTGCGCGAGTATTTCCCGGCCCGCGAGGCGGGCGCGCGCGTGAGCCTGGTGCTGATGTCGAGCGTCGTCGGGATGGCGCTCGGCGGCTGGCTCTCCGGCGAGATCCACGACCTTACGGGATCCTACCGGGCCGCCTTCCTCAACGGCATCGCCTGGAACCTGCTCAACCTCGGGATCGCAGGCTGGCTGCTGATTGGTCCCTCCCGGAGGCAGGAAAGCCCCGCACGCTAGAACCGGGGATGCCGCCGCCGACCACCCGCCGATGCCCTCGTGGTCAGGAATGCGAACCTAGGACCATCGCCGCAGGCCGGCAAAATGGAAACCGCGGTTTAGGAACGGATGGCTATGGTTAG
>DATIXH010000137.1:0-3833 GCA_035518775.1 Candidatus Acidiferrum sp. | reverse complement strand
CATCCGCCGCGAGCAGGAGCGGTTCGCCGACCTGGTGGAGCACGCCCCGATCGGTTTCTATTCCGTCGACGAGGAGGGCCGCTTCCTGTTCGTGAACGCGACGCTCGCCGCCTGGCTTGAGCTGTCGCGCAGCGACGTCGCTGCCGGCCGCGTCTATCTCAAGCAGCTGCTGGCGACGCCCGTCCCCGCGGGCACGCCGCCCTACGATCCCTTCGGCGAGAACATCAAGAGCGGCGAGGTCACGCTGAAGGGGCCGACCGGCAAGGTCATGCAGGCCTATATCCGGCAGGAGGTCGTGCCGAGCGAATCCGGCACCGGCATTCGCACCCGTTCGGTCGTGCACGACCTCGGCCGCGAGCGCGCCCTCGAACGCGCGCTGTTCTCGGCCGAGCAGCGCTTCCAGCGCTTCTTCGAGGAGGCGCCGGTCGGCATCGCCCTCATCGACCACAACGGCCGCCTGGAGGAATGCAACACCGCCTTCCGCACCATGGTCGGCGGCGAGGTGCACGGGCTCATCGGCCACCAGCTGCTGGAGTTCATCGCCGAGCAGGACCGGCCCAATGTCAACAAGCGGCTGGATGCCGTCATCGCCGGCCGCGAGAAGGGCGCGCCGCTCGACGTGCGGCTGAAGCGCGCGCAAGGCGAGCGCAGCGCCACGCTCTACGTCTCGCGGCGCGAGGAGCCGACCGGGCAGGGCTCCGGCTGGATCGCACATTTCATCGACATCACCGAGCGCAAGCAGCTCGAGGTCCAGTTCACCCAGTCGCAGAAGATGCAGGCGGTGGGTCAGCTCGCCGGCGGCATCGCCCACGACTTCAACAACCTGCTGACGGCCATGATCGGCTTCTGCGACCTGCTGCTGGTGCGCCACCGCGCCGGCGACCAGTCCTTCGCCGACATCATGCAGATCAAGCAGAACGCCAACCGGGCCGCCAACCTGGTGCGCCAGCTCCTGGCCTTCTCGCGCCAGCAGACCCTGCAGCCGCGCGTCGTCAACATCACGGACGTGCTGGCCGAGCTGTCGCACCTGCTGCGCCGCCTGATCGGCGAGAACATCGAGCTGAAGATGCACCATGGCCGCGACCTCGCGCAGGTCAAGGTCGATCACGGCCAGCTCGAGCAGGTCATCATCAACCTCGCGGTCAACGCCCGCGACGCCATGCACGTCACCGGCGGCGTCCTCACCATCCGCACCGAGAACGCCGTGATCGTGAAGCCGGTGACGCGCGGCGACGAGACCATGCCGCCCGGCACCTATGTGCTCGTGCAGGTGATCGACACCGGTCACGGCATCCCCGGCGACATCATCGACCGCATCTTCGAGCCGTTCTTCTCGACCAAGGAGGTCGGCTCCGGCACCGGCCTCGGCCTCTCCACGGTCTACGGCATCGTCAAACAGACCGGCGGCTTCATCTTCGTCGATTCGAAGCCGAAGCAGGGTGCCACCTTCTCGATCTACCTGCCGAAATACGTGCCCTCGGCCGCCGACGCGCAGAAGCCCGAGCCGGCCGCCGATTCCGCCCGCACCGTCGACGACACCGGCATCGGCACCGTGCTGCTGGTGGAGGACGAGGACGCGGTGCGTCTCTTCGGCGCCCGCGCCCTCCGCAACAAGGGCTACAAGGTGCTGGAGGCGCGCAGCGGCGAGGCCGCGCTCGAGATCATGGCCAGCCAGAAGGACCCGGTCGATCTCATCATCACCGACGTCGTGATGCCGCGCATGGACGGCCCCACCTTGATCAAGGAGGTGCGGCAGAAGCAGCCGAGCCTGAAGGTGATCTTCATCTCCGGCTACGCCGAGGACAACTTCCGCCGCCGCCTCGACATGGACGCCGACATCCACTTCCTGCCCAAGCCGTTCTCGCTCAAGCAGCTGGCCGGAAAGGTGAAGGAAGTGATGCGCGAGGGGAGCGCCTAACAGTTCGGAGAAAACAGAGCATGACTGGCGTCGAGTGTAAGAAAGCTGCCTCGGATCGGTATCCTCCACTTTGGCGGACGTTCAGCGTCAGCCTGCTGATCTGGGTCGCCCCGATGTTGGCCGTGGCACTTGGACTGGCAATCATGTTCGCCTGGGCCGTCGCTGCCGCAACGTACGGTGGCAGCGACACGTTGCCGCCCAAGCCGTTCCTATGGCTCTATGCACTTGGATCCGCTGCACACATCTACGCCACATACTTTCGACTTTCGTCGGCTGCAACAGTCGCTATCGGAGTCGTAGTTGCAGCTGTCCTGACCGGTACCAAAAAAGGTGGGTATGGCGGGTTCATTCCGTTCGGTGCGCTGGCTGGCGCCGCAACCGCATTCTTTTGGATCGGCCCTATAATGACTTACGCCGCCATTCTGGTGCCTCAGCCGGGCGGCTCAACAGTGACGTTCACGCGATTGCTCATATTCGTCATGTCTTTGCCTCACTCGCAGGGTCTCCTCCAAGCGATCGTCGTCATCCCGGGGGCGATCTTTGGGGCTTGTCTTGCGGCAGGCATCGGGCGACTACCCTCATAGTCGGAAAACGAAGAGTGTCGCATTCGTTTGAAATAAATGGGGACAGAGAAGACTTGGTCGAAGAGATCTGCAAAGTTCAGCAGCATAACCGGGGTCAGAGCAGACTTGTTCTGTGAGATCGCGTAAGATGCGAGATACTCCATCGGGGGTTGCGGCGACAGTGCGGCAAATTGAATCGCTGCAGTCTCGGGGCTGGAGCGGCTCGGGTGCGGGACGCCCCCGGGGCCTGATCTACGCGGGTTTCCGCCCTGCTTGGGACAGGTAGGAACAGATCAGGTTGACCAGTTCCCGCTTCAGTTCCGGCGATTCCATCGTTCCGTTGCGGGCCGCGTTGTGGATCACGCCTTCGACGGCCGACGACAGGACCTGGGCGATGACCTCGCCCTTTGCCCGCCCGCGGTAGGGGGCGAGGGCCGCGGCATAGCGGCTGAGATATTCCGCGCGGAAGGAGTCGTGGGCGGCGCGCGAGCCGGCATGGCCGGGAACCTCGTCCAGCATCACCCGGTGCAGCGCCGGATGCTCAAGGTGGACGGCGATCAAACCATCGACGAGAGCTTCTGCAAATCGCCTGACGGGCTTGCCGCCGTCCATCGCCGCGCGAATGACCCTGAGGACATCGTCGAAGTGGTGGCGCCGCACGGCTTCGACCAGCGCCAGCTTGTCCGGGAAATACTGATAGAGCGAGCCGATGCTGACCCCGGCGGTCTCGGCCACTTTGTTGGTGGTGAAGCCGGCCCAGCCGCTGTTGCCGAGAACGCGAGCACCGGCCTGCACGATCGCCTCGACCGTCGCTCTGGAGCGCGCCTGGCGCGGCTCTTTGCGCATCGCGAGGCGCGATCTTGGAACGCGAGTAGACACGCCGTCGCCTCCCCGGGAAAATATGAACACATTACTCGCATTCCCGAGGAAGGAGAAGGACACCGACCCATGAGCGCCGTTGCACTCCTGCGCGACATCTTCCGCTACAACGCCTGGGCCAATGCGGAATTCTTCGCGAGCCTCGAAGGCCTTGACAGCGCCCGGCACGACGAGCCGCGGCACCTTGCGATCGGGCTGCTCAGCCATTGCCATGTGGTGAACCGGATCTTCATGGCGCATCTCACCGGCGCGGCGCACGGCTACGCGGCGAGCAACACGGAGCAGACGCTGGCGCTTGACGAGCTGCGCGCCGCCGTCGCGGAGACCGATCGGTGGTATCTCGACTATCTGGAGACCATATCGGCCGACGCCTTGGCCGAGCCGATCGCCTTCGTCTTCACGGATGGCGACCGAGGCCGCATGTCGCGCCAGGAAATGCTCACCCATGCCGCCATCCACGGCGCCTATCATCG
>DATIXH010000136.1:0-3268 GCA_035518775.1 Candidatus Acidiferrum sp. | reverse complement strand
CCCGACCAGTCAGGCTGCATAACGCCCATCTCGCTATCTTCCTATAAAGCCAAGACGTTCTGCCGCTGGTCGGCAGACGCCGGACGGCGCTGACGCCGCGCATCCGCGGTTCGCTTCACAGTCTCATCCTGAAGATCAGCGGCGCGGATGACCCAGGGGGCACCTTTGCAGTGTTGGGCGGCGGGCAGGACCTTGTCGGCAATCAGGCGGCGCACCGTCGCTTCGCTCACCTTGAGGGCCTCGGCCGCTTCCTCCAGGGTGACCTCGCCGCGCTCAGCACGCTCACCCTCGCGATAGGGAGCGATCCCGCGGTGATTGCGCAGCCAGCAGACGCGCGAACGGGTCCAGCCGTTGCCGCGGCCGGTCGCCTTGCCGGCGCGGTTGAGAATCGCCGCGATCGCCTTGTCAGGAACCTGACGGGCGAGCACGGCGACGAGTTCGACCACATCGGCGTCGGTGCTCCAGCGGTGCTGGCCGACGCGGTTCTTCCTCACCCGCAGCGGCGTATGATCGCCGCCTGCCCATCGGACCACCAGATCGAGGGCGTCATCCACGACCCGGACGATGATCTCCTCGATCAATGTGCGGATGATTCGCTTGCGGGTCGCCGGTGTCGCACTGGCACTGTGCCAGGCACGCTCGACATCGGCCCCGAGCGCGAGCAGACGTTCGCGCTCGGCCTCGGTGAGTGCGGGTGCTGCGCGGGCCATCAGCGCATCCCGTGCGTCTTCGAGAGTGCGCAAGGCAAGCAGGCGTTCATTCCAGCGATGCTCCAGCTCATCGGCGACAAGGCGGTTGTCGGGGTCGACCGCGTCGTATTGACGGTAAGCGCGGGCGGCCTCATATCGCGCCTGCTCGATCGCGAGGTCCACTTGGCGGCGCTTCTCCGCCGTTTCAGCACGCCTAGTCTCCATGGCGCCGATCGCCGCCTCGACGCCGAGGGGCCGCAGCCGCGCGATGACCTCGGCCCCGACCGCGCGATCGATCCGCATGCCGCCGAACGAGATACACCAATCGGTGCCGTGGTTCAGATGACCACCGCGACAGTGATAGCGACCCGCGTTGCCGTTCTCGCCGCTATAGGCGACGTGCAGTTTGCGGCCGCAGTGCCCGCAGCGGAGCACGCCAGCCAACAGCGCCTCGCCGCGCCGGACCGAACCGCGGCTCATGAAGCTCCTGCCGTTGGCGTTGTCGCTGATCAGCCGCTGGTTCCTCTCGAACTCCGCCCAGCCAATGTAACCTTCGTGGTGGTCACGGATCAAAACGTCCCAGGCACTGCGATCCTTGCGGTGCCCGCGCACGATCCGTTTCCGCCCGGCCTCGATGGTAATCCGGCTGCCGGTTCGTCCGAACGCGTAGGCGCCGGCATAGACCGGGTTGGTGAGCATGTGGTGCAGGGTGTTGTAGACCGGCAGCTTCCAGACCACCTTGCGACCGTCCGGGCCGTATTGCGTTGCCGGCAAGGGAAGTCGCTGCTGGCGCATCCAAAGATGGACCTGCCGCACCGTCTGCAGTTCGGCGAACTTGGCGAAGACGAGCGCAATCGCCTCCTGGACGCGGCGATCGGGATCCTTGTCGATCCGGTCGTGCGACGTCTTGACATAACCGATCGCCACGGTGAGGAAGAGTTCGCCACGGCGGGCCTTCTGCTTCAGGGCTTCGAGCGAGCGCTGGCGGAACAGCGACAGTTCCATCTCGCTCATCGTGCCCTTCATGCCGAGCAGCAGGCGATCGTTCGGATGCCGCGGGTCGTAGACGCCGTCCTCGTCGGCGATCAACGTGCCGACCAGGCCGCAGAACTCGAGCAGCGTGTGCCAGTCGCGGCCGTTACGGGCGAGCCGCGAGGCCTCGATCGAGACGACGGCACCGACCCGGCCGTCGCAGATCGCGGCGAGCAGCTTCTCGAAGCCGGGGCGGGCGATACCGGAGCCGGAGCGGCCGAGGTCATCGTCGATCACCTTGACGTTCACCCAACCGAGAGCGCGAGCACGATCGACCAGGCCATATTGCCGACGCCGGCTCTCGTGATTGTTGAGAACCTGATCGCTCGTCGACTGGCGGACATAGACGAAGGCGTCACGGGCGAGATGCTCAGAGGTGATCTTCGTCATCGCCGCCCTCCTCGATCTGAAGATCCGGCTCGCACCCTCGTCGCTGGACCTCGGCCGCCTCCATCAGAAGCGCCTGGAGCAACGGTGCCAGCTTGCTCCGTAACTCCGGCCGCAGCTCCGGTGTCGGTATTGGTTCGTCGAACAGATCCCTCTGAACGTGGTGCGCTCCTGGCATGGCCGGCTCCCTCGCAGCAGGACGAACCCCCCGCGCATGAGGCCATGAGGAGATCGACGAGCGCGCGTAGATCGGCCAGCCGCTCGAGGGGAAACCGCGGATGTGAGAGAAGCGGCCGCGGCGATGCACCCGCTTCGGCCATCCATGCCGGCAGCAGCGCCAGGCTCCGATCCGGCTGCCGGATAATCAGGTGTTCAGCGCCGGCATGCCGCCTCGAACCAACCACCGCGACAGTCTCGCCGCTGCGCGGATGAAACGGATAGGTGATCCGAACCTCAAACCCCGGACACCCGGCAGTATGACGCTGCTTCGACCGGTACCGGCAAGACATGGATCTCCTGTGCCCTCGGCAACCAGGCAGCCCGGGAGGGCTTCAGCGTCCTCTACGCCCGGCTGTCGCGCCTGCTCGACGATCTTGCTACGGCTCGCCTCGCCAATGCCGTGAGCCGCCTGATGCGTCGTCTCGCCAAGGTCGACCTGCTCATTCTCGATGACTGGGCGATGACCGACCTGACCGCCCAGCAGCGCCGCGATCTCATGGAAATCGTCGACGATCGGCATGACCGCCGCTCCATCATCCTCGCCACCCAAGTGCCGGTCGATCGTTGGCACGACATGATAGGCGATCCGACTTACGCCGACGCCATCCTCGATCGCATCGTCCACAATGCCACCCGCGTCGAGCTCAAGGGCGAGTCTCTGCGCAAAACCCGCGCCGACGCCGTGGCCGCCGCGAATTAAACCCTTTCAACAACAGCAAGGACAACCCTACAGTGCAACCCAGGTCAGACGCCGGATGCCCCCTCCGCCCCGCAGGGCGGAGGGGGCGAAACACCCAAACGCCGTGCCGATCCTGATCGCTCACAGGTGGCCGCTTTGATGAAAACGGCGGCCGGATTCGTGATCACGTGCAACCGACATCAGCCACTCACGCGATGGTGCGGTTTTTCGCATCGTCCATCAGCATCGGGCGGGGCCCACG
>DATIXH010000135.1:0-18333 GCA_035518775.1 Candidatus Acidiferrum sp. | reverse complement strand
AACACGGGCGTGCTGCCCTACCAGTCGCTGCGCGAGCTCGTCCGCGCCCGCGAGGTCTTCGCCGTCGAGCCGATCGAGCCCGAGCAGTTCCAGCCCGCCAGCCTCGACTTGCGCCTCGGCCACGTCGCCTATCGCGTGCGCGCCAGCTTCCTGCCGGGCGCCGGCGCCACGGTGCAGCAGAAGATCCAGCAGTTCGGCATGCACGAGATCGACCTCACGAAGGGCGCCGTGCTGGAGAAGGGCTGCGTCTACATCGTGCCGCTGATGGAGCAGCTGGCGCTCTCCAGCCGCATCGCCGGCATCGCCAATCCCAAGAGCTCCACCGGCCGGCTCGACGTCTTCACCCGCGTCATCGCCGACGGCGCCACCGTGTTCGACCGCATCGACGCCGGCTACGACGGCCGCCTCTACATCGAGATCGCGCCGCGCACCTTCAGCATCCTCGTGCGCAAGGGCTCGCGCCTCGTGCAGCTGCGCCTGCGCCGCGGCGCGCCGTCGTCGAACGCCGCCGGCCTTCGCCGCCTGCAGGAGACCTGCCGCCTGGTCGACGTGCCCGCCGGCCAGGAGACGATCCGCGACGACACCATCGGCGTCACCCTCGATCTCAGCGGCGACCCGGCCACGCGCCTGGTCGGCTTCCGCGCCAAGCAGCATACGGGCATCGTCGACGTCGACGTCCGCCAGGCCTACGACCCCTCCGAGTATTGGGACCCCATCCACACCAAGCCCGGCACCGGCATCATCCTCGACCCCGACGATTTCTACATCCTCGCCACCAAGGAGTTCGTGCGCGTGCCGCCCGACCACGCCGCGGAGATGGTGGCCTACGACACGCTCGTCGGCGAGTTCCGCGTCCACTACGCCGGCTTCTTCGACCCCGGTTTCGGCTGGAACGCCGAAGGCGAGCCCGGCAGCAAGGCCGTCCTTGAGGTGCGCTCCCACGAGGTGCCGTTCGTGCTCGAGCACGAGCAGATCGTCGGCTGGCTGCGCTACGAGCGCCTCACCAGCACACCCGACCGCCTCTACGGCCAGGGCATCGGCTCCCACTACCAGGCCCAAGGCCTGCAGCTGGGCAAGCAGTTCAAACCGTATCTGTAGGGGCGACCGGGAGGTCGCCCGTCTTCCTATCCGCGTGTCTCGCCGACCGGCCCATACATCACGTCGGTGCGCATCACGTACTTCGTCCCCGATTTCACGGCCCCGCCCTCGTGCACCAGCTCGTGCCGGAAGAAGAGGGCCATGCCGCGCCGGGGTTTTATCACCGTGTCCATCACGGTCGTCTCGCCGCCGCTGAAGTCATCGTTCAGGTACATGATGAAGGAGAGCCGGCTGGCCTCGCCGTTGGCGCGCCGGAACGAGGCGTCGGCATGCCAGGCGAAGCGCTGTCCCGCCCGGTAGCGGTAGTAGCGGAAGCGCTCGTTCATGGCGATCGCCTGCCGCCCATCGAGGAAGATCGGCAGCTGCTCGCGCGTTCGCTCCCAGATCGTCGCCGCCAGCGCGAAGTCGTCGAGCATTACGCGGGTGTTGTTGCGCACGTCCTCCGCGATCACCTCGCCGAAGCGGGTGATGATGGGCGCCGCGGCAAAGCCCGCGCGCTCGGCCCGGTCGATATGCGCCGCGCACTCGGCGGCGTTCAGCACGTCCTCGATCGTGCCGATCCCGGTCTCGTCATCCCAGATCATGCCCGTCGCTCCTTGCGCTCGCGGCACTTTAGCATGCCCACCCCGAGCTCCGCCGCCTGCTTACGCGAGTGAATCACGCGGAGCCGCGGAGACGCGCAGGCGTCCCCAATTTCGCCAGAATCCGATGGCTGAGTCGCTAACGACACATCCGGTTCGCTGCTGGCCTTTTCGGGGCGCTGCATGCTTAATGGCCGCATGATCCCGCTGTCCCTGTCGCCTGCCCTCGGCGTGCTGCCCATCCGGCGCCCGCGCCGCAGGCGCAAGGGCCGCGCTCGCTGGCGCGCCCACGCACTCTGGGCGTGGCGCAGGCTCAGCACGGCGCCGCTGTGCCTGCGCATTCCGATCATCGCGACGCTGGTGCTGGCGCTCCTCGCCGCCGCGAACCTCGCCTACCAGGTCGTGCGCAAGCCGACGGAGATGCTCTTCCCCGTGGCCGGCGCGCTCGACAAGATGCCGGCCGAAACCTGGGCGGAATACGGTCCGCTCTTCCAGGAGCATGCGACCGCCGCCATCACGCCGGAGCTGCTGGCGGCGCTGGCGCAGGTCGAGGGCGCCGGCAATCCGCTGGCGCGCACCTACTGGCGCTGGCGCTTCAGCTGGAACCTGTTCGCCGTCTACGCGCCGGCCTCGAGCGCGGTCGGCATGTACCAGATGACCGATCCGACCTTCGCCGAGGCGCGCGGCTCCTGCATCCGCGACCATGCCGTCACCGACGACTGCTGGTTCACCGGCCTCTACAGCCGCCTGCTGCCGGGCCACGCCATCGAGCTCGCCGCCGTCTCGCTCGACCGCAAGGTCGCGACCGTGCTGGCGCAGCAGCCGCGCGCCAAGCCGACCGCGCAGCAGACGCAGGCGCTCGCCGCGCTCATCCATCTCTGCGGCCCCGGCCCGGCCAAGGCCTTCGTGCGCCGCGGCTTCCACCTCGCCTCCGGCCAGCGCTGCGGCGCCCACGATGCCGCCAGATACCTCGCGAGCGTCGCCGCCATGACGCACCGGTTCGAGAAGCTTGCCGCCGCGGATTCTCCGAGCCTCTGACCACTCCCGGTGTCGGGCCGACGAAAGTCGGGGTCCATATTCCAGAGGCCTGTGTTCATGGGTCCCGGTTTTCGCCTGGTTTTGGCCGGGGTGACAACCGAGCTTGAATCGCGGTGATGGGCTTTTTCCTTATCCTTTCCGGATGCACCACGCCCGCGCCTGCGCTATGGCAGGGGCGGGGACTGCCGAAAGGGGAAGCCTGCCCGTGTTCGCCGCGCTGGCCGCGATCGTCGCGCCGATCTTCGTCTGCGCCGCCATCGGCTTCGCCTGGGCGCGGCTGAACCGGCCGTTCGAGGCCGAGTTCGTCACGGCCATCGTGACGAGCGTGGGCTCGCCGTTCCTGGTGTTCTCCGCGCTCACGCGCCTGCCGCTCGACATGGCCGTCGTCGGCGAGATGGCCGGCGCCGCCGCGCTCGCCTTCCTCGGCTTCGCGCTCCTGGGCATCGCCGTGCTGAAGGCGATCGGCCTGCCGCTGCGCTCCTACCTCCCGGCGCTGATGTTCCCCAATGCCGGCAACATGGGCCTGCCGCTCTGCCTGTTCGCGTTCGGCGAGCACGGTCTCGCTCTCGCCATCGTGTTCTTCGCCGTCGGCTCGATCCTGCAGTTCACGGTCGGCGTGAGCATCGCCGCCGGCAGCGCCGACCCGCGCCGCCTGCTGCGCCTGCCGCTGATCTACGCCGTCGCCGCGGCGCTCATCGTCGTCGCGACCGGCCTGCCCGTCCCCGGCTGGATCGCCAACACGGCGGAGCTCCTCGGCGGCCTCACCATCCCGCTGATGCTGATTGCCCTCGGCGTGTCGCTCGCGCGCCTGCGCATCGGCAGCTTCCGGCGCAGCGTCGCGCTCTCGCTCGTGCGTCTCGTCGGCGGCTGCGCGCTCGGCTACGGCATCGGCTGGGCGCTCGGCCTCTCGACCGCCGTGCGCGGCGTGCTGGCCATCCAGAGCGCCATGCCCGTCGCCGTCTTCAACTACCTCTTCGCCCAGCTCTACCGCCGCGAGCCCGCCGAGGTCGCCGGCATGATCGTGATCTCCACCGTCCTCAGCTTCGCCACGCTCCCGGCGCTCCTGCTGCTGGTGCTGTGACGCCCGGTCGTCCGCCCGGCAATCGGGCGGTGGGACTCGCCGGCCGACGAAGTCTCAATGCTTGCGCGCCGCGGGGCGTCCCGGCCATAGTCGACGAGACGGCGTACATGCTGAGACCCTGACACGTGGGCTCGGGAGAATGGCATTCGATGCGGCGGTTCTATGTTCACGTCCACGTGCCGAAGACCGCGGGAACGTCGTTCGAGAAACTGATCCGTCGCAATTTTGCGAAGCACTACAAGCAAGAAAACTGGCTGCTTCCGACCAGCGGCGACCGCTATCGCGCCGTGGACATCGAACGGCTGACAATGCTTCACCCGACGATCCGTGCCTATTCCTCGCATCGAGTCTCGCTCGACCTCCCCTATGAGAGCGATGCGATTCACGTCATGGCGGTAGCTTGGCTGAGAGACCCGGTCGAGCGGTTCGTCTCCCACTACTTCTTCGAGCGGTTTGGGAACATGGACTATTGCCCCGCCGCTCGGGAGGTGGATCTGGAGGCGTATGTCGATGGCATCATGCGGGGGACGCTGCGAAGTCCCGTGGACACTGTGGTCACGAAATACCGATGCAGTCAGCTGGCCTTTCTGACCGGAGAGACCGGGTCCGCGGCGCTCGAAAGGGTGAAGTCTCTAGTCCAGAGGAATCGCTTGCTCCTGCTGCCGACGGAGCGCTTCTCCGATGCCTGCGTCTTGCTGGAACGGCTGTTCCCGGAGGATTTTCGCGATTGCAGCTACGGCGAGAGGCGCAATGTGTCGGTCCGAGATCAGGCAGTCACGCCGGCGGCTCGGGAGAAGATAGCAGACCTCACGAGGGGAGATGTGGCCCTCCGCGACTTCGCGGTGCAGAGTTTCGACGCGGCACTCGAGCGCGCCTTCGCGACGGGGGACGACCTTCAGCGCGCCCGCCGAAATCACAGCACCAGATGCCGGTTGCGACGGATACCGCTGGCGTCGATGTCTTGGATAAGGTCGGCCGTGGGCAGGCCGCACAGCAAAAGGCGCGCGATCCGCCGCAGTTAGGGGCGGCGTCGCCGTCGGCGCGGTTGAGACGCCTTTCTCCGCGCTACAGCACGAAGAAAGACATGAGCGAATGGAGGGTCGGCATATGCTGGTCGGGCTCCCGCTCGCATTCGACCAGTGCTCCGATCTCGATGTTGTTCCAGTTCGCGGCCCCGATCAGCGCCATCAGGAGAAGCGGGGCATCGATGCGGAACCGCAGATAGGGGCGGTCGCCGACGGCGGGTCCGGTCTCCTGGTCGAATCGAAAGGAGTAGGTCTGCTGCTGCCGCGCCAGCCCACGCGCATTGTCCGAAGGTTCGACGATCAACTCCAGGTCGACGGCGGGAAAGACGCCCAGCCTCTGCTGATGGCGCCAGAGATTGGCCCGGGCCTTGGCCAGCAGTCGCGCGAAGTTCACCGCGAAGCACTCGGGAATCGCGATGTCGTCGTGAAACAGCGGGCGGTCCCGGAGGGTGCCGGCGTAGCGCACGCGTTCATCGACCGAATAGCGGCGAAACGGTGCCATCTCGTTCTCGACCACCGTGCCCGTCTCGCCGTCGATGACGTCGCCCGTCGCCAACAGCCGGAGGGCGACGTCCTGAGGGCCACAGCGTTCCCACGCGGCCGCAATCTCGTCGGGCGTTCCCTGGTGAAGATACTCCGTGTAGTGGGCGATCCGGCCTGCCATGACGTATGAGCCCGTGCAGGGAACTGCCACTCTCGGGCGCAGGGCGCGCGCGATTGCGCAGAACGCCCGCAGCCGCTCCGATTTCACGCGGTCGCGGTGGCGGCGCTTCGTCGCGGCGTCATAGCGGGGAAAGGCGTGGGGATAAAAGCTGGCGCCGGCGCAGGGCAGGAACGCGATGTCGGGCGCGCCGAACCGCCGCCGGAGGTTCCCCGCGTCGCACGGCTTGGTCGGGCTGTCGATGGCATGGAACAGCTGGCGACCGTCCTGATCGGTCAGCCACAGCGACGTGTCGAGTGCATAGCTCGTCTCGTCGACATGCCCGTCCGCCGTCTCGTCGAAGCCCGGCAGGATGCATATGTCTGCGCCGTCGAGCTTGACGAGCTCCCCCAAAGGGAGTTCCCGGATGTCGGTGAAGCCCAGGCGGGCGATCGACCGCCGCAGATGGTCATGTCCGAGGTCGCCGATGAGGATCGGCGTCGACGCGGGAAAGTCGGCGAGCGTCGCCGGGTCCAGATGGTCAGGGTGGAGATGGCTGATGTAGATGTAGTCGGGCTTGAGCGCCCGGTAGCGGGCGATCGCATCGGCCGCGAGGGGAGGGAAGTTGTACCAGCTTCCATAATAGATTCCATGGCTCAGCCAGGGATCAACAAGAAGGTTGCGCCCATCGCGCAGGCATATGAGGACGGATGCGTTGGCGATGAATTCGACGTTCACGTGACGATCTTGTCTCCGTGAGTCTCTTCGGTTGTGAGGGGGAATGTCGGCTCGCCACGCTAGGCTCTGCTCGTTCCGCGTTCCGGCAAGCGCGTCTTCGCGCCGGGCGGACCTGAACGCCACCATCGATGACAAAGCCACCCAAGTGCACCGCACTCAGGCGACTCGCGCAGCGTGCGCCCCCTCAAACTGACAGCTTATGAGCGCAGTCCTGGGGTGGTCAACAAAAGAAAACTTGGTGATAAGCTGCAGAATGTTTCGCTTGTCGGGGCGCTCCTGGCGTCGGCGGACGACATCCTGACCATGATCCCGCACGGCACCGAGGCGGCCGACATGCCGCGATTCGGTCGGGTTCCCGATCGTCAGACGGATACCTGGGAGGTTGCGCGATCTGGTCGCGCCGGGCGAGAGGCGCCTTGGCATTGCCCCCGCGGCGCTTGACCCGGGCTGGGTCTCGTGCCGTCGGACGAGCTCGTCGCGCTGGCGGGCAATGTCGCGTCGCATCGGCTCCCTCGCAGGGCGGGCTATGTGCAGGCACGGCAGGTCGCATCGTGCTCCGGCGCACGAAAAGCTAGGTCGCGCAGTCGGCGCTCGCGCCTTGCCTCACTGGAACCGCGTCCCGATCTAATTCGCGGGCGCCTGCACGGGCGTGCTGGCGGCGGCTATGCCGGCTGTGGCGCGCCGAGCCTCGCGAGAGCCTCCCGCAACTCCGGCTCGCTGAACGGCTTGCCGATGAACAGCACCGCCGGGCGCGGGCTGCCGTCGAGCGCCTCCGGCCCCTGGCCGGTCGCGACGATGATGCCGAGCGCGGGCTTGCGGCGCCGGAGCTCGGCGATCAGATCCTCGCCGCGCATGTCCGGCAGTCCGAGGTCGACGAGCGCGGCGTCGAGGCCGGGAGCGCCGTCGAGCGCGGCGAGGGCGGCCGCGCCGTTCGCCGCCTCCGCGATCCGATGCCCGAGTGCCTCGAGCATCCCCACCGTCCCGAGGCGCACGAACATGTCGTCCTCGACGACCAGCAGGTGAAGCGATGGCGGCCGGGCGTCGGCGGCCGGGACCGCCGCGGCCGGCTGCGGGCGGGCGCGCAGCAGCGCGCGCACCTTGCGGGCCAGCTCGTCGCGGCCATAGGGCTTGCTCAGCAGGGCCACGTCCGGGTCGAGCCGGCCGTGGTGGATGATGGCATTCTCCGTATAGCCCGACGTGAAGAGCACAGCGAGGCCCGGGCGCAGCGCCTGGGCGCGGCGGGCCAGCTCGCGGCTGCCGATCGAGCCGGGCATGACCACGTCGGTGAACAGCAGGTCGACCGCAGCGTCGCCGGTGAGGATGGCGAGCGCCGCCTCGGCATCGCCGGCCTGGGAGACGCGATAGCCGAGGCTTTCCAGCAGCTCCACCGCTGCCTTGCGCACGGCGGCATCGTCCTCGACCACCAGCACGGACTCGCTGCCGCCGACCGCCGCCGCGACCGCGGGCGTCTCGATCGCCTCCGCCGCCTGGCGCGTGCGCGGCAGGTAGATCCGGACGGTCGTCCCTTGCCCCGGCTCGCTGTAGATCTTGGCATGCCCGCCGCTCTGCTTGACGAAGCCGTAGACCATGCTGAGGCCGAGCCCCGTGCCGCGCCCCTCCGGCTTGGTGCTGAAGAACGGCTCGAAGGCGCGCGCCGCCACCTCCGGCGGCATGCCGTGGCCGGTGTCGGTCACGGCCATCATCACGTACTGCCCCGGCGTCACGTCGTGGTTCGCGGCGGCGTAGGCGTCGTCGAGCGTGGCGTTGCCGAGCTCGATGGTGAGCTTGCCGCCCTCCGGCATGGCGTCGCGCGCGTTGACCGCGAGGTTGAGCAGCGCGCTCTCGATCTGCCCGGGATCGACCAGCGTGTTCCAGAGTCCGCCGGCCACGACGGTCTCGACCTCGATGGTCTCGCCCAGCGTGCGCCGCAGCAGGTTCGCCATGTCGCCGACCAGCCGTCCCAAGTCGACCGCGACCGGCGCCAGCGGCTGCCGCCGCGCGAAGGCCAGCAGCTGCCGCGTCAGCCGGGCGCCGCGCTCGGCGCCGAACTGCGCGTCGTTGAGGCGGCGCATTGCCTGCGCGTCCTCGCCGACCGTCGGCCGCAGCAAGTCGAGGTTGGCGCGGATCACCTGCAGCAGGTTGTTGAAGTCGTGGGCGATGCCGCCGGTCAGGTGCCCGATCGCCTCCATGCGCTGCGCCTGGCGCGCCATCGCCTCCGAGCGGTTGCGCTGGGTCACGTCGGCGCAGGAGACGATGAAGCCGCCCGCCGCCATGCGGCTGCGGAAGCATTCGAGGTCGCGGCCCCCGACTGTGAGCGCGCTGGTGCCGCCGTTAGCGGCCGCATTCGCCGCCGGCGGCTCGAACAGCGCCAGCCCCGCGGGCGTGTTCAACGCGCCGCCGAAGGCGCCGGACAGGGCGCCGCGCCGGCCGAGCTCCGGCGGCAGCCCGAACAACGCCAGGGCGCGCTCGTTCCAGGCCGACAGCCCGCCGCCGGCGTCGAAGGCGAGGATGCCCTCGCGCGTGTTGTCGAGCGTGGCGCGCAGCAGCCCGGCCTCCGCGCCCGCCGCCGCCTCGGCCTTGCGCAGCTGCAGGAGGTTGCGCACCAGCATGATCGCCCCCAGCACCAGCGCCAGCCCGCCGAGCAGCCCGACCGCAGCCGCGGCGGCCGTCGCGCGTCGCTCGTAGCTGGCTGCTTCCTGCAGGCGGGCCGCGAGCAGGGCGGACTCCGCCGCCACCATCTCGCCGAGCGTGCGCCGGATGGCATCCATGCTGATCTTGCCGGAATCCGTCAGCACGATCGCGCGCGCCGCCTCGAAGCCCTGCGTGCGCCGCACCTCGATGGTGCGCGCCAGCTCGTCCAGCTTGGCGCGCAGCGCCGTCCGCGCCGCCGCCATGCGCTGGGTTTGGTCCGGGTCGCCCGCCACCTCCTGCGCCAGCCGGTCGGCAAGGCGCTGCGCCGACTCGACGCCGCTGTCATAGGGCTGGCGGTAGAGTTCCTCGCCGGTGAGCACGTAGCCGCGCTGCCCGGTCTCCGCGTCCTGCACCGCCGACAGCAGCGACTTCGCGGTCTCGATCCGGTCGTGGGTCTGCAGCACCAGCGTGCGCGTCGCCTGCGCATCCTGCATGAAGGCGACCACGAGATAGCCGGCCCCGCCGAGAATGACGGCGAGCGGCAGCAAGATGGTCAGGAGCGTTCTGAGGCCAAGGTTCACCGCCGATCTCCCTCCCTCTGGCTGGTCTCCGGCTCCGCACCTTAGGTTGGGGCGCGCCCTTTGGCCAACCGCGCGGGATGGCGGGCGCCAGCTATGGCGGCCCGCTTGCGCCGGTTCTCTAGGAGATCGTGACGTCGATGATCTTGTAGTGCCGGTGCCGGTGCGCGAACGTCATCGACACCAGCGACGACAGCCGCACCGCCGCCTTGCGCCCCTTGGCCACGGCGCCCGCGACATAGATCAGCACGGCGGCCGCGGCGAGGGCCGGGGCGGGGTCGGAGAAGGTGCGCGGCGTCACCGGCGCCTGGAAGGCGCGCTTCAGCGCGTCGCCGAGCCGCTGGCCCTTGCGCTGCCGGTAGATCTCCGCCGACGGCATGGCGGCGATGCGCTCGAGCGCGAGACCGAAGACGTCGTCGCCCGGCCGGCGCGCGAGCGGATTGAGCGCCAGCGCCGCGCCCGCCTCGGCGGCGATGCGGTCGGTCAGTCCCTTCGCGCCGCCCGCCAGCGCGCGGAACATGGCGTCGAGCTCGCGGTCGCGCCCGGGATCGTCGAGCTCGAACTCCAGCAGCAGCCAGACCGATCCCTGCGGCATGCGCAGCGCGGCGCGCAGCGCGCGCGCCAGGTCCCAGGGGTTGCGGAAGTCGCGCTCGCCGATGCGCGCCAGCAGCGGCGCCTGCGGGTCCCAGGGCAGCACGATGCGCCCGAGATCGAACTCCACGTTCACGAGGTTCATGAGGTTGCCGCCCGGCGCCACGATGTCGGGCTGCGTCAGCAGCTTGTCCGAATCCTGCGTGAAGCTCTCGCCCGTGAAGTCGTTGGTGAGGCGCAGCGTCCAGGGGTCGCTCGCCAGGTTGATGGACGCGGTGACGGTGAAGCTGCCGTCGCGCTCGGTCCCCTCGGTGTCGAGGATCGCGGCGGCCGGATTGACGACCGCCGCGGGCCCGCGATCGATCAGCTCGACCGTCGTCGCCGGCACCGGCGGGTTGTGGCCCCAGATGTCGGCGATGCACAGCGCCGTGCCGCGCACGACCGAGGTGAATTGCGGCGGCGGGGGCGGCGGGCCGCCGCCGACGCGGCGGGGAACGAGCACCATCAGCGCCGCCGGTCCGCCGGCGCCGGCCGGGCGCGCCTCGGCCCTCCGCCGCCCGGGGCAATGAACAAAACAATGCCTTGGGATATATTCGTAACTACTTGCATATTTGTGGAATATTGTGGCACTTGAACGGCGCTCCGGTCAAGCGCTACGCTGCCGCAGCGCCCGCGAAAATCGCACCGTCAGGGATCAGCCGCAGGGGGCCGCCATGAGCACCGCCGCTATCGCCGCCGAGCCGCGCAGCCAGTACGTCGAGTTCTGGAACGAGGTGCTGGTGCCGAAGTTCGTGCGCTGGCGCCACATCCTCGTCGGCGGCCTCACGCTGCACAGCGCGAAGGTCTTTCCCTCGCTCGCGGTGCGCCCGGGCGATGCGGTCGTCGACGCCGGCTGCGGCTTCGGCGACACCGCCATTCAGCTGGCGCGCCTGGTCGGCCCGTCCGGCTCGGTGCTCGCGCTCGACTGCTGCGATGGCTTCCTCGCGTACGGCCGCCGCGACGCCAAGGCGGCGGGTCTCGCCAACGTCACCTTCCTCGAAGCCGACGTGCAGACCCATCCGTTCGATCCCGTGCACGATTTCTGCTTCTCGCGCTTCGGCACGCAGTTCTTCGAGAACCCGGTGGCGGGCCTGCGCAACATGCGCGCCAGCCTCAAGCCCGGCGGCACCATGACCATGATCGTCTGGCGCAAGATCGACGACAATCCCTGGCTCGGCTTTCCGAAGCAGGTCGTGCTGCGCTACCTGCCGCCGCCCGGCGAGGCCGCGCAGACCTGCGGCCCCGGCCCGTTCTCCATGGCCGACACCGGCGTCGTGACGAAGCAGCTGGAGATCGCCGGCTACACCGACATCGCCTTCGAGCGCGTCGACGCCGAGGTCTTCGTCGGCAAGGACCTCGACGACGCCGTCGCCTTCCAGCTCGCCATCGGCCCCGCCGGCGAGGTCTACCGCGAAGCCGGCCAGCTCGCCGCCGAGCGCCACGACGAGATCGCGAACGCCCTCAAGTCCGCCCTCGCCCCCTACCAGCGCCCCAACGGCGTGATGATGGACTCCAGCTCCTGGAAGGTGACGGCGCGGAATCCGGGCTAGCTGGGCTTCTTCCCCCCCCTTGCGGGAGGGGATCAAAGGGGAGGGGTCTGCGCCCGTCAGCACGCAGAGAATCCGCGCCCGCCGCCGCGCGGTCGCGCCGCGAGCGCTCCTGAAGCTGGTAGAGCGACGCCTCCTTGGCGCCATAGACGGGTATGGGGAAGCGGCTGAACGTGAAGCGCGCCTGCGGCGGCCGCGTCCCGCGCACGAGCCGCGTGTAGGTCTCCGTCGCCGCCGTGCGGTTGTCGATGTGGATCGGAAAGGCGTCCGCCGCCCGGTAGCTGATGATCAGCGTGCGGCGCTGCCGTCCGGAGCGGTTCTGCGTCGAGGCGTGCGGCGTCATCGCGTCCAGGAGGATCGCGGTGCCCGCCTTGCCCGGCAGGGTCACGGCCTCGGTCTCGTCGACCGGCTCGGTGATGCAGCCCTGGAACACGCCCGACCGGGTGTGATCCATGAGCGCGGCGCGATGCCGTCCCGGCAGCACGCGCAGGCAGCCGTTGGTCTCGTCCGCGTCGTCGAGGTAGATCAGGACCGCCAGCGAATCGTGGTTCGTGAGCGGGTAATACGACAGATCCTGGTGCCACTCGACGACGGACCCGACCTCGGCCGGCTTCATGTTGAGCTTGCTGTAGTGGAGGAGGAGATCGCCGCCGATGAGCTGCTGCACGGAATCGAGGATCGCCGGCGATTCCGAATATTCTCGGAACGGTGCGTAGTACGCGCACGGCTCATAGATCCGCCGGATGACCTCGCCCGAAGCACCCCGGCCCGGCTCCATCTCCGCGCGCGCCGGATCGAAGCCGGCCGCCGCCGCGGCCGCGATCCCGTCGACCTCGCCGCGGAACGCCGCGAGGCGGTCCGCGGAAACGAAGCCGGCCACGCGGACGAACCCTCGCCGGCGATACTCCTGCACCTGCTGCTCATCGAGGATCATGCAAACCCGCCTTTCGTCTAGCTCCCAGCCGCGGCATCGTTCACTTATTGTGCTCCCCCCAAACTGGGGGAGACAGTGCTTGCGATTTTATAGTTGAATCGGATAGCAGCCACCGAGTGCCACATGACCATGAAAACGAGGCGCATGTGACAACAACCGCGCGAAGTAACTCCGAGAATGATGTGCCACTGCTCAGCGTATCGGAGATACCGCCCGCTAAGTCGAGCGCCGGGGATCAACTCCGCGCACGCCACTTGCAACGTGAGGTGTTCGATCGCGCGCCAGTCGCAGTTATCTGCTTGGACAATCGAACATGCATAACATATGCGAACCCTGAAGCTCATCAAATGTTCGGCTTCGAGTCTGGAAGCGGTCTCGAAGGCCAATATATGGGTAATCTTGTTCCAGACCACCGCAACGTAAAAATACTTCGAAAGGAAATCAATCGTAGAATTCGCGGGCGGACGGGCGACTACGCGCTTACTTTCAAGCGCTGCGACGGCCGAAAAATCCGTGCACTGATTGCGGGCATTCCGCTGTATGAAGGGGACACTGTTGTTGGCACGGTAGGCATTATCCGCGACATCACAGCGACCCACGCAGTGCAAGCCATACTGCGATGTGCCAGGCACGATCTGAGCGCTGGTCGATTGCTCGCTAGTCTTGCAGACGAGCTCGCCAAAGTCGTGCCGTTTGACATGATGTTCGTGAGTACGTTCAGCGCGGATCACCAACTTGCCCGACCAATCTTCGAGCGATACGAAGGCGAAAGACTTGAAAAACTCTACAATTGGTATCCACTTCCACTGGAACTGTCGGATTGGATCAGGTCGCCGGAGATTCGGATAGTCCGAAACTTAGAAGAATTCCTGTTTGACAAAGGCTTGGCAGCCGAAGCGAAAAATCCCAAAGGCCTTGTCGCGCGAGGCGTAAAATCGTTCATCCGTGTTCCAATTTTTTCCGGAACCAAGCTACTGGCGTCACTCGCTCTATTTAGTTATCGGCCAAATTTCTACGATCAGAGAGATCGTGGCATCCTGAGTAGACTTCCAATAGTCGACATTATCAGAGCCTCTTTGAATAGAATTGCACTCGAACACCAGCAGTTTCGATACGAGCTACTCCGTGACATTTCAGCAAGCACCAGTAATGACGAACTCTCGCATATCATCGCTGCTGCGCTCGTGAAGCACTATGGCTGGCACAACGTAGCGATCATTGGAGTGGACCTTCATCACGAACGCTTTGCATTGCAAACCCAGGTGAAAGCGGCTGATGGATACGAACTGCCTTCGCACTATACACAAAGATTATCTGAGGGCCTTCTGGGGTTTGTATATAACAGCGGTCGTCCATTGGCTGTCAACGATGTATACAACAATGAAGAGTTTGGCAATATTTACGTCAAAAGTAACGACAAAACTGTGTCTGAGATGTGTGTCCCGGTATTTATTGAGAGCAATATTCAGTGGATAGTGAACATAGAAGATGCTCGTCGCTATGCTTTTTCAAAGGATGACTGCCGCGAAGTGGAAAGTATAATTCAAGATGTAGCTCTCACGCTCGAGAATATGTTTAAACACCATGCGCTTGACGTAGTCTTCGACAATGCGTCTACTGCAGTATTTGTTGTTAACAAAGAAGGCCGAATTCGGAGGGCAAATCGCGCGGCCGAAATACTTCTCGGCGTCGCCTCTGGATCTTTGCAGAATCGACTCATTGTGCAATTTTTTGCCGATCCAAGCCTGGCCAACGAGTTCCTCCAAATCGAAGGGACTTCAAGTGAAGAAGCGGTTGACCTCTGCCGCGCAGATGGCGTGCCCGTACGCGTTCTTCTTTCGGGATTTCGCCTTCCATCTGTGTTTGCGAGGCACTTTCTGATCGCGCGCACATTGGAGCCGCTAGAGCGTCTTGCGATCAACGAGGATCTAGCACAAATAGCCGCCGAATTGGCAGCTCAAACCCGAACGCCGCTATCTTTGGTATTCACGTGGGTGCAGCGATTGATGCATCGGGTGGCTGATGAGATGGCTGAGCCGCGGCGCGGCGAGGTTATGGAGTTGCTGGATAAGACTATTCGCCAGCTGCACAAGTTGCGAGTCGGATCCGATCGGTTCAGCTTTTCCACCGATTTGCCTGAACCGGCTCGCGTTTCATGCCGTATCGAGTGTCTGGTTGAGGAGGCGCTGTCCGAGTTTCCGAGTGCGGAAACCAAAGGTGTGCGCGTGGTTCTTTCAGACGACTTGCCGCCGCTGCTGGGAGACCCATATCAGATATCATTTTGTATTCAGACGATCGTGGCTTTCGTCGTTCGATTTGCGCCTTCCGAACGCCCAATAGAGCTTAGGGCATCCGGCCTAGGGACAATGCTGCAATTGACGGTCGAGGGCTTTCTAGGGACAGAGAAGCGGCCGGAAGGCGGGGCGCCTCTGCGATCCGCCCAAATTGCGAACGAACTCGCGTTGGGACGTGCCGTCATCGAAAGAATAGCCAAGCAGCATGGCGGCGGGCTCAGTGTGCAGCACCGCGATGACGGAGCGATTATGTTTAACCTTGTATTTCCAGGTATGGATGCAGGCCATGGGACCAGTCCTTGTAGTCACGCATGAACGAGACCTTGGAGAGGAAGTTCGGCACATCCTATCGACGCACGCAGCGACTCGAGGCCAGGAGGTCATTCTAGTCGTCGGCGAAGCGGAAGGACGTGAAGTGCTGCTCCAGCGCATTGAGGACGGGACACCCGTGGGCCTCATGATAGCGGAAATCTCGATGCCAGTTGATGTGAGTGCAACTGCTTCCCGAAGTGGCCCGCCAGGCGTTCGTCTTGTTAAACTCGCCACAAAGTCGCTTCGTATGGCAACACCGAGTGTCCTACTAACGACCGGCGAAATGGATAGGGTGCTTTGTCACCAGTTGTTGTCGATTGAAGCTCCAATCAAAGTGGTTTCCGTCGACCTGAATTTCGAACAGGAGATTCGGTCGGCTATTCAAGCCGTGTTGACTTCTCCAACGTCCCCGGCCCTGCGTCCAGACATGGGGACATTTCGGCCATCACTTGTCCGAATAGATTTGCATGAAGAGACTCGTTTCGAGGTCGTCTGGCACAACAAGCAAGGCCGCATGCACGACAGTGGCTTGCTAGATATCCAACCTTCGCGCATAGATCGGTTCATAGAAGACGCGGAGCGGCTGCGCACGGGCTATGACAAAAACGATTACCGCTCTTGGGAGAACAAGCTCAGAGAGCTCGGTGAGGACATCTACAATGACTTTTGTCGTAGCGCGAGATTTCGAGATTGTCTCAAACAGGCGCTGGGAGCTGCTGGTAGCCGCGACAACATTTTTTTCACGTTTCGCACCAATAAAGCGCGGTACCCGATCCTATTTGAGGCAATGGTCGAGCGAGGTGACAACGCGGCACAGTTTCTTATGCTTGATGCGCCTCTTTGTAGGCGCCTACATGGGGCGCAGCAATGGTCGCAAATCGCGCAGTTACCCAATGTTGAGCGCCAGACACTGAGATGCCTCGTTGTGAAGTCGGATATCAGTGGCGCCATACCAACGATTGGGGTCGCCAGCGGGCCGCCGGGTGGGCTCCAGAAATTGCGGCACCTCGACGAGGAGTGTCGATCTATAGTGGATCTGGGCAGGGATGATGCAGCGGGCCCCGATCGGCGCGTTCAGTTCAGAGTAAAATTGCTCGACAAAGCGGACCCGCAGAAATCATTCAAGGCAACAGTGCGCGATGCTTTGAGGTCTCAGCGTTGGGACATCGTCCACTACGCCGGCCATACCTGGGCAGACTTTGACCACGTGGCCGAGAAAGCATTCATTTATCTTCCGTCGCCGGACCCCGTTGATAGGATAGAACCTGTCGCGCTCGCCGAATTTGCGGGCTGGGCACGTGGAACCCAGATGATCTATCTAAGCAGCTGTCAAAGCGCGAGCGAGCGAGTCGTATACTCTCTAGCGGCTAGCCAGATACCTATCATAATTGGGTTCCGGTGGCCGGCAAATGACGAAGCTGCAAAAGTTCACGCTGAAGAGTTCTATCGGGCCTACATGCGTTCCTTCCCGTTTGCTGAGCAGGCGTTTTTGCGTGCTCGCCGGGAGGTAAAGCTACAATTTCCGTACGAGAGGAGTTGGGCGGCCTCGGTTTTGATTTTTCACGCCGACATGCAGGCCGAACTCTATCCCAGTGCCCCGGTGGGCGTAGGTGAGTATGGGAGTATGCAATGAGGGAGGGTGAAAAGTTCATTGGGTGGCTGCGATCGGCAGAGACGGAGCCAAAGTATTTCGGTCGGATCGATGATGGTCGAGTTTTGAGCTCGGAAAGTTCGACACCCTATCTTTCGCAAAAATTTGAGCCGCAGGGATCCTACATCAGTCTTCGGCTAACAAGGATGTTCTTGAGAAATAGGCGCGAATATAGTCGCCAATTCGCGCCATTTGCGATCGTCGCGCTGAGTGTTCTCTACGATGACGAGCGGAAGAGATTCCCATTTTATATTGGTAATGATGTATTTAAGGACGTACACGAAAGCATTGGCGAGGAAATGATCGAGTTCCGCGACATGCCAATTTTGTCGCCGTTTCCCTACGTGGGTGATGATGTTGGATTATTTGTAGCGCTGTTTCGAACTGTCACTCACGACTATGCTCGTAGTTTTTTTTCTCTAATTGACGATCTGTCGAGAGCCTTCGACCCGACGCAACTCTCGAAGTATGTTCAAATTAGCGACATCGTTGCCAAAGGACTGAGTGGCATGCTGGGGCTGGCCGACGTTGAGGCGAGACTTGGAGCGAGCCAAAATTTCGTCGGGCCGAAATTGCGTAGCGGCTTTCATGTTTTTATGAATGCCTCTCACCAACGCGTGAGACCGCAGCGGTTATGGTTACTCGATGGGGATCTCATGAGCGGACCCGAAGGCGGCAGTGCCGTGCCGGATAGACGGGATTTGCGGTTGTTTCGTGATGCCGATTTTTGTCTGCTTGAAGTTGGACACGCAATGGCTCGGAGCGACTATGTTACGCTGCCGTTTCATCACGACTGGAAGCGCTGTTTGAAGCTGGTTCTCGATGGTGAGGCGGAAAAGGCGCGGCTTGCGTTTATGGATGTGATTCGCGGTATAAAGACGTCTTCAGATTTGACTAAGCCACATCGGGCGCAGTTGCTGATTAGCTATAGAGCCGATTTTGCGGCCGAGACTGCCGATGTAGGAACCGGAGGCACGGATGGAACTCGAGAGCCGAGTGGCAACTTTCAAACTGCATGCATGCAAATGCAGATCGCGGGAATGAATGCAAAAAAACATGGATACGGCGACATTGCTCCAATATTGGGGCGTGTCGCGGACGCCTGGGAGCGTGGAAATTGGCCGTATTCGCGCGTGAGCGATGAACGCGACGTCGCAGAGGAAATTAGCGGTCGCCTAGCTTGGATTTCACAACATGTAGCAGATGCGGCTGGCGCGGATCCGGATAGAATAGCCGAAACCTTTGAGCTTGATCTTCTCGCACGCTAGTCTAAAGAAGTCGATCTCACCGCACCGTATACCCCCCATCCAGCGTCAGGCACTGCCCGGTCATGAAGCTCGCCGCGTCGGAGGCCAGGTAGGCGGCGGCCTCGCCGATCTCCTCCGGCTGGCCGGCGCGCGGGATGGCGTGCATCGCGCGGCGCGTGCGCATGGCCGCCTCCGGGTCCGGCTCCTGGGCGGCGATCGCGCGCGCCAGGTCGGTCTCGATGAAGCCGGGTGCGATGGCGTTCACGCGCACGCCCTTGTCCGCGAAGTCGAGCGCCATCGCCCGCACC
>DATIXH010000134.1:0-6727 GCA_035518775.1 Candidatus Acidiferrum sp. | reverse complement strand
GGAGGCACCGCCGTCACCATCATGGCCGACGCGCTCAGCGCGAGAGGAAGTGCTGTTTCGGCGCGCGGCGAGGTCTGCGTCCTGCTGCCTTCATCGGTGGTCAATTCTGGGGAAGCGGTCTTGCTCATGCGCGCAGGTCTGTTCTCTCCTGCCGAGCGTCTCCTCATGTCAGTGTACGATCGGAAATACTCGCTGCGTCCGTTGAGGATCGTTCAGCAGAGCGCCGAGTTCGATCTCGGCTGCTACCGGATCACGGAACAACCTCACCCCAGGTCTAATGTCGCGCGAGCACGCGAGGCGAGCGAGTCGTCTTCGTAGCCGCGAAAACCAGAAGGGCAGGCTCCGAGCCCGCCCTTCCATTGTGTGCAGACTTCCGATCAGCGCGCGATACTGACCTCCACACGGCGCGCTTGGGCCTCCGTGCCCGTTCCCGTAATCACTTCGGGCGTCTTCGTGTCGATGCGCTCTTTGGCGAGCGTTCCGTTCTTCGCGGCGTCGCCGGTTGCATCGGTATAGCGGGAGATGCCGATCTTCGCGGCCGGATCGGCCTTGACCGTCTCGACAATGGCCACCGTAACGCTCTCAGTGACGTGCGCCGCCGACGCACTCGCAGACTGAGGACCGGCCGGCAGCAGCGGCACCAGCAGCAGTGCCACGATGTTGATGATCTTGATCAGCGGATTGACCGCAGGCCCCGCCGTGTCTTTGTAGGGATCACCGACGGTGTCGCCGGTCACCGCGGCCTTGTGAGCATCGGAGCCCTTGCCGCCGTAGTGACCGTCTTCGATGTACTTCTTGGCGTTGTCCCAAGCGCCGCCGCCGGACGTCATCTGGATGGCGACGAACAGGCCGGTGACGATCGTGCCCAGCAGCATGGCCCCAAGCGCCGTGAAGGCCTCGGCCCGCGTCGCCACGATGGCGATCACGACATAGAGCACGATCGGCGCCAGCACCGGCAGCAGCGAGGGGATGATCATCTCCTTGATCGCCGCTTTGGTCAGCAGGTCGACGGCGCGGCCATAGTCCGGCTTGGCCTTGCCCTCCATGATGCCTGGAATCTCCTTGAACTGCCGGCGCACCTCGATCACCACCGAGCCGGCGGCACGGCCCACCGCCATCATGCCGAGCGCGCCGAACAGGAACGGCAGCGCGCCGCCGATGAACAGGCCGATCACCACGAACGGATCCTGCAGGCGGAACTCGACGGTCAGGTCAGGGAAGTAATGCTTGAGGTCCGAGGTATAGGCCGCGAACAGCACCAACGCGGCGAGAGCGGCCGAGCCGATCGCGTAGCCCTTGGTCACCGCCTTCGTGGTGTTGCCGACGGCATCGAGCGCGTCGGTCGTCTTGCGTACCTCCTTCGGCAGGTCGGCCATCTCGGCGATGCCGCCGGCATTGTCGGTGACGGGACCGTAGGCATCGAGCGCCACCACCATGCCCGCGAGCGCCAGCATGGTCGTGGCCGCTAGCGCGATGCCGTAGAGGCCGGCCAGCGCATAGGCGATGATGATACCGGCGCAGATCACGATCACCGGCAGCGCGCAGGCCTCCATCGAGACCGCGAGCCCCTGGATGATGTTCGTGGCATGGCCGGTCGTAGAAGCCTTGGCGACGCTGCGCACCGGCCGGTAGGCGGTCGAGGTGTAGTACTCGGTGATCCACACCAGCAGGCCCGTCACCGCCAGTCCGACGATGGCGCAGCCGAACAGCTGCCCGCCCGTGAAGGTTACCCCTTCCGCCTGGAAGGACGCACTGAACCCGATATGCCAGCCGATGATCACGGCGATCAGGATCGCCGATACGATCGCCGTGACGATCAGGCCCTTGTAGAGCGCGCCCATGATGTTGTTGCTGGCGCCGAGCTTCACGAAGAAGGTGCCGAGCACCGTGCCGAGGATGCAGACGCCGCCGATCAGCAGCGGCAGCGTCATCAGCGTCAGCTGCTGTGCCGCATCGGCGAAGAAGATCTGGCCCAGCAGCATGGTGGCGACCATGGTGACGCAATAGGTCTCGAACAGGTCGGCCGCCATGCCCGCGCAGTCGCCGACATTGTCGCCGACGTTGTCCGCGATGACGGCGGGATTGCGCGGGTCGTCCTCGGGGATCCCCGCCTCGATCTTGCCCACGAGATCGGCCCCGACGTCGGCGCCCTTGGTGAAGATGCCGCCGCCGAGGCGCGCGAAGATCGAGATCAGCGAGGCGCCGAAGCTGAGGGCGACCAGCGCCTCCAGGATGCTGCGCGAGTCCAGTTGCAGGCTGAGCAAGAAGGCATAGTAGCCGGCGACGCCGATGAGCCCGAGCCCGACCACGAGCAGTCCGGTAACCGCCCCGGCCTTGAAGGCGATGGTCAGCGCCGGCTGCAGACCCTGGCGCGCGGCCTCGGCCGTGCGCACGTTCGACCGCACGGAGACGTTCATGCCGACAAAGCCGGTGGCGCCCGACAGGATGGCGCCGATGAAGTAGCCGACGCCCACATACCAGTGCAGGAAGAACCACAGGATCGCGCCCATGATGATGCCGACGATGCCGATCGTCGTGTACTGCCGGTTGAGGTAGGCGCGGGCGCCCTCCTGCACCGCGGCGGCGATCTCGCGCATGCGGTCGGTGCCGGTGCCGGCCGCCATGACCGAGCTGATCAGGAAAATGCCGTAGCCCAGGGCGATGATGCCGCAAACGATTACAATCCAGAGTGGACCCGTCACGATAAGTTCCTCTTGTTCGGAAGGAGGCGGGCGCAAATGCGCAGGCCGCACCCCGGCTGCCCCCCGCTGCGGTGCGAAAGCGGCGCGGAAAATGCCAGATGCGCCCCGGCCACGCAACCTATTCGCAACCCAGCGGTAAGACGACCGGACCCACCCTTTCTGGACCCAGGCACACTGACCCCCGTTAAGGTTAACCGCGGCCTCACTAAATTGCGCTGCCACGGGAATGCCACGGACTATCGCCCGGGGTCGTCCGTTGTCGCTCATGATCCCCACTGGCGACTCACGGCGGGCCGAGGGGAGGCGAGAGACCCACATTCACTTAAGACAAGGACCGACCCACATGCGATCGACCCATCGTCTTCCATTCTTGCTCTCCGCCGGTATTGCCGGCCTCATGCTCGCGGCCCTGCCGCTCGGCCTCGATAGCTCGACCTTGAGCCCGGTTGTCAGCCAGGCCTGGGCCGGCGCCGAGAACGGCCATGGCAATGGCCATGGCAATGCCAACGGTCACGACAAACAAGCCGAGCACGCCGACTCGCAGGGCGCCGACTCCGACGACGATGCCGACGCCAGCGACCTGGGCGCGCTGAATGCCGCGCATGCCTCCGACACGGCGCTTGCCCACGCCAATCCCAATTCGCGCGTCGGCAAGATCGCCGCCTATAAGGAGGCGGAGCTGGCGGCCAAGGCAGCCGCGGCCGACGCCGCCACCGCGGACCAGGCGGTGGCCGACGCCCAGACCGCGGTGGACACGGATCAGGCGAACCTGGACAAGGTCACCGCGGAGGCGAACGCCGACGGCATGGTTACTACGGACGAGCAGAACGCGATCAACGCGGCTCAGGACCAGCTCGACGCCGATACGGCTACGCTCACCCAAGCGCAGAGCGACGCCGCGACCGTCGATGCGGCCGCGCAGAAGGCGCAGGACGACGCCGATGCCGCGCTGGTCAACGCCTCGAACAAGGACATCACCGACGACGACGGCAACGTCTTCTCGAGCGTTCGCGACGCCGTGAACAATCTCCTGGGCATCGACTGATCCAGTCCCGCTCGCGATGCCCCGCCCCCGCGCCGGCCCATGGCGCGGGGGCTTTCGTTTCAGAAGTGCCGAAAGCCGGTGCGGCCGATCGTGATGTCGTTGCCCTGCACGTCGCGGATTCTGACGCCGCTGCCGGTCGACAGCCGCCCGATCTCGGACAGGGCGACACCCTCCTGCCGGGCGATTGACAGCGCCCCCGGCACGGCGTCCGCGGCCACCGTCAACAGCAGCTCGTAGTCGTCGCCGCCGGCCACGACCCGCTCGCGCAACGGCGGATGGGCCGCCACCAGCGTCGACGCCGGCTCCGACAGCGGCACCTGCGGCCATTCGATCTCGGCGGCCAATCCGGATGTTTCACAGATATGGCCGAGGTCGGCGAGCAGGCCGTCGGAGATGTCCATGGCCGCGTGAACGGACCCAGTGGCGACGAGCGCCCGCCCGAGCCGCAGGCGCGGCTGCGGCAGCCGGTAGCGGTCCACGAGATAGGCGCGGCCGGCCGCATCCAGTTCCGGGAACTCCTGCCGCTGGACATCGAGTCCGAGCGCGCCGTCGCCGAGCGTGCCGGACACCAGCACCGCATCGCCGGCGCGCGCCGCGCCCCGCCAGGGCAGGCGCCCCTTGCCGATCGCCCCGAAGACCGTCGCCGACAGCGTCAGCGGCCCCGGTGTCGCCGTGGTATCGCCGCCCAGCAGCGAGAGGCCGAATTCGCGCTGGTCGGCGGCCAATCCCTCGACGTACTTGGCCAGCCAGGCCTCGTCGAGATCGCGCGGAAACGCACACGTCATGAGGTAGCCGAGCGGCCGCGCGCCCTTGCCCGCCAGGTCCGAGAGGTTCACGCGCAGCAGCTTGCGCCCGATCAGATCGGGGGGATCGTCCGGCAGGAAGTGAACCCCGCCGACGATGGCATCGGTCTTGACGACCAACTGCTCGCCGTCGCCGACCTCCACGATCGCGACGTCGTCCGTGAGATCGAAGGCGCCCGGCGCTCCGGCGGCGAGCGGCGCGAAGTAGCGCGCGATCAGCGCGAACTCATCCGGCAAGCGGCGGGCTGCCACCGGGACGTTCCTCCAGCTCCTCCGGCCGCAGCGCGCGCGCCAGGCGGTCCAGCACGGCGTTCACGAGTTTCGTTTCCTTCTTGCCGTAGAAGGCCTCGGCCACGTCGACATATTCCTTGATCGCCACCCGCGCCGGCACGTCCAGCCGATGCGACAGCTCGAACGTGCCCGCCCGCAGCACGACCTTCAGCACGGTCTCCAGCCGCTCGACGTGGTGGTCGTCGGCCAGCACCGCCGCGATCATGTCGTCGAGCTCGCTCCCCGCCGCTTCGACTCCCCGCACCAGCTCCGTGAAGAAGGCCGGGTCCGTGGCGCCGCCCTCCGGTTCGTTCTGGGGCCCGAGCCGATGGCGCACGAACTCGCGCACGACCTGCTCGCCGCTCGCCTCCGTCACCGCCATCTGATAGAGGGCCTGAACGGCGGCAAGGCGCGAGCGGCTGCGCGCCGCCGACATGGCGGGACTGCGGACAGGATCGGATGAACGCGAGGCGGTCATCGGCGCGCGGCCGCGTGCAGGCGCCGCTTCAGCTCGATCATGGCGAGACAGGCCCGCGCCGCCTCGCCGCCCTTGTTCATCTCGGCGACGCGGGCGCGCGCCCAGGCCTGCGCCTCGTTCTCGACCGTCAGCACGCCGAAGCCGAGCGCCAGCACATGCTCGCAGACGAGGCTCTGCAGCGCCCGCGAGCTTTCGTTGGCGACGATGTCGTAGTGCGTGGTCTCGCCCCTGATCACGCAACCGAGCGCGAGATAGCCGTCGTACGTCGGCGCCGAGTCGGTCGCGGCGAGCGCCATCCGGATCGCGGCGGGAATCTCGAACACGCCGGGCACCTCGACGCGGTCGAAGGTGACGCCGGCCGCCTTCAGCGCCGCCGTCGCGCCGCTCAGCAGCTCGTCGGAGATGTCCGGATAGTAGCGCGCCTCGACGATCAGGATGTGGGAGTCGTCTGCCATTCCACCGCTCGCTGTGACGATTCGCTCATTCGGCGTCCTTCGCCATGAGGCGCGCAACGTATCGCGCCATCATGTCGATTTCCAGGTTCACCGGCATGTCCATCGCAAGGCCGCCCAGGTTGGTTTCGCGTTGCGTGATCGGAATCACGTTGACGCCGAACTGTCGCCCGGAGACCTCGTTGACCGTCATCGATACGCCATCGATGGCGATCGATCCCTTGGCGGCGATGAAACGCGCCAGCTCGGCCGGCGCCTCGACCGTCAGGCGGATGCTGCCGCCGTCCTGCCGCCGCTCGACGATCCGGCCGACGCCGTCGACATGGCCGAGCACCAGGTGCCCGCCCAGTTCGTCGCCCAGCTTCAGCGGCCGCTCGAGATTGACCGGCGTGCCGGCGCGCCAGCGGCCGAGCGTCGTCTTCGACAGCGTCTCCGCCGACGCTTCGACCGCAAACCAGCCCGGCCCGCGCTCAACGACCGAAAGACATGCGCCGTTGCACGCGATCGACGCCCCGATGGCGATGCCATCGGCGGGATACTTGGTCTCGATCTCCAGCCGTGTCATCGCCCCCTGGCCGACGGCCCGCACGCGCCCGAGATCGGTGATGATGCCTGTGAACATGGCCGCCAACTTAGAGGCACCGGCAGCAATTACAATGCCGCAGGTCGAATGTCGATCGTCGAGCGGCGACCCCATGCGGTCGCCCCTTCTATCGTGCGACGGCAAGAGGGCGACCACGCAGGGTCGCCCCTACGCTCGCCCATAGATCTCCAGCGCATCTGGGCCGAGCGTTTCCATGTCGGCACGCCGGAACCGCTTCGCATTTGCCAGCCATTCGACGCCGAACGACTGTGTCGCCGGCAGGCCGTCGCCGCCTATGACCATCGAAGCGCGGAACCAGTAGACGCGGTCGACCAGATCGTCCCGCAGCAGACTCGCGGCCAGGGCGCTGCCGCCTTCGGCAAGCACGCGCGTG
>DATIXH010000133.1:0-2379 GCA_035518775.1 Candidatus Acidiferrum sp. | reverse complement strand
CTGTGGCGCAACGAGACCTTCGGCTGGGCGGTATGGCCGAAGCAGATCCGCGGCATCCTGTTCAGCCGCTACGAGCCGGGCATGTCCTACGGCAATCACGTCGACAACGCGATCATGGGCAAGGCTAATCTCTGGCGCAGCGACGTCGCCTTTACCGTCTTCCTCGCCGATCCCGCGGACTACGACGGCGGCGAACTCGTGATCGAGTCGCCGCTGGGGGCGCAGGAGATCAAGCTGGCGGCGGGGGAGGCCGTCGTTTATCCGGCTTCGAGCGTGCACCGGGTGGCCGAGGTGACGCGCGGCCAGCGCCTGGCCGCCGTCGGCTGGGTGCAGAGCCAGGTGCGCGATCCCGCGCAGCGCGAGGTCCTCTGGGACCTCGAGCGCATCAAGCGCCTGATGGCGACGCGGCTGCCGGACGCGCCCGAAACCGACCTGGCGTTCAAGACCCAGGCCAATCTGCTGCGCATGTGGGCCGACCCCTGAGGCGGGGTCGCCGTTGCCGGGACCGGACGATGCCGCTATAAGGCCGCCGTTTCAGCCAAACGGAGCGACGGAAAGCCATGGCCATCGAGCGGACGCTGTCGATCATCAAGCCGGACGCGACCCGGCGCAATCTCACGGGCAAGGTCAACGCCCGCCTGGAGGAGGCCGGACTGCGCGTGGTCGCCCAGAAGCGCCTGTGGCTGACGCGCAAGCAGGCCGAGGGCTTCTACGCCGTGCATCGCGAGCGGCCGTTCTTCAACTCGCTGTGCGAGTTCATGTCGTCCGGGCCGGTCGTCGTGCAGGTGCTGGAGGGCGAGAACGCCGTCGCCAAGAACCGCGAGGTGATGGGCGCCACGAATCCAGCGAATGCCGCGCCCGGCACGATCCGCAAGGACTTCGCCGAGTCGATCGAGGCCAACTCCGTGCACGGCTCGGACTCGGCGGACAATGCCCGCAACGAGATCGCCTATTTCTTCTCGGGCCTGGAAGTCGTCGGCTAGCGCCGGCACATAGGCCGCGCCGCCGGTAGAGAGCGCCGCCAATGCGGATCAGCAGCAACTTCGATTCCGGGAATATCGCGTGTCTGGATTGCGCGGACCCGGCGGACATCCGGCTGGCCATCAACAAGGACAACAAATCCGACTTCTATCAGTGGTTTCACTTCCGCCTCGTCGGCGCGCGCGGGCAGGATTGCACGCTGCGGATCACGAATGCCGGAGGTGCCGCTTATCCCAAGGGTTGGGAGAACTACCGCGCCTGTGCGTCCCATGATCGCCGCGACTGGTTCCGCGTGCCCACCAGCTACGACGGCACCGTGCTAACGATCAGCCATCGGCCCGAATTCGACTCCGTCTACTATGCCTACTTCGCCCCCTATTCGATGGAGCGGCACGCACGGTTCGTGGCCGGGACGCTCGCCAAGCCGGGCGTAAGGCTGGAAGTGCCGGGCGTCACGCTCGACGGGCAGGATCTTGATCTCCTGCATGTGGGCGAAGCCGGCGCCGGCAAGCGGCACTGCTGGGTCCTTGCCCGCCAGCATCCCGGCGAGACCATGGCGGAATGGTGGGTGGAGGGATTCCTCGACCGGCTCCTGGATCCCGCCGATGCGATCGCCCAGGAACTGCTGGCGCGCGCGGTCTTCCACATCGTCCCCAATATGAACCCCGACGGCAGCCGGCGCGGCCATCTGCGCACCAACGCCGCCGGCGCCAACCTTAATCGCGAATGGCTGGAACCGAGCCTGGAGCGCAGCCCGGAGGTGTACGTCATCCGCAAGGCGATGGCCGAGACCGGCGTCGATTACTGCCTCGACGTGCACGGCGACGAGACCGTGCCCTACAATTTTCTCGTCAAGACCGTCGGCATCCCGTCGCTCACGCCCAAGCAGAAGGCGCTGCAGCTGGACTATGCCGAGGCGTTGCGCCACGCCAGTCCGGACTTCCAGACCGACCACGGCTACCCCGACAACGCACCCGGGAAGGCGAACCTCACCATGTGCGGCAACTACGTCGCGGAGACGTTCGGCTGCCTCGCCATGACGCTGGAGATGCCGTTCAAGGACAACGACGGCGCGCCGGACGCGCGCACCGGATGGTCGCCCGCACGCTGTCGCGCGTTCGGCAAGGCTAACCTAGAAGCGCTGCACGGCGTGTTGGACGGGCTGTGACGAATGGCCGTCAAGGACAGGAAGCAAGACCTTTGGGGTTCGTCGCCGTGGACTTGAGCGGCGATCTGTCACTGCTGTAATGAAACGTGTTGCGGACCGTGTAGTGGCCGCACTAGATTTGCCTACGTCTGAAGTGCCGCGCGCCGCCGGGGCCAGGGCTGATGGTACGGCGATCGCGCGTAGAACGAGTACCGAAGAGGGATGGTAGCGTCTCAAGCGCTGCAGATAAT
>DATIXH010000132.1:0-43273 GCA_035518775.1 Candidatus Acidiferrum sp. | reverse complement strand
CGCCAGCAGCAATCTCTTCATGGGCGTCTCTCCCTCGACTTGTTTGTTTCTCTACGCGTCATCATCGCCGGGTCATTTGAGCGCGCCCAGCGACAATCCCTTGATCATGTAGCGGCGCATGAACGGCAGCAGCACCAGCACGGGCACGATGGCCACCAGCGTGCCGGCAGCGACCAGCGCGATCTCGACGCCGCGCTGAGTCTGGAAGCTCGACAGTCCGACCGGCAGCGTGTTGGTGGCCTTGCCCGTGAGGATCAGCGCGAACAGGAATTCGTTCCAGCTGAGGATGAAGGCGAGCAATCCCGCCGCCAGCAGCCCCGGCGCCGCCACCGGCACCGCGATCCGCAGGAAGGCCTGGAAGCGCGTGGCGCCGTCGACGCGCGCCGCCTGCTCCAGTTGCTCGACCTCTCCCTGGAAGAAGGCGACCAGCATCCAGGCCAGGAACGGGATGTTGATGGTGAGGTGCGCGATGATGATGCCGGCCCAGCTGTTCAGCAGTCCCGTCCACAGGAACAGCGTGTACATCGGCAGCACCAGGATGACCGGCGGCAGCATCTGGCTCGCCAGCACGAACAGGCGCAGCGGCAGCCCGCCGGTGGCGAAGCGCGCGAAGGCGTAGGCCATGGCGGTCGCCAGCGGCAGCGAGATCGCCGTCGAGCCCACGGCCGCAATCACGCTGTTGAGGAAATAGCGCGCGAAGCCGAACTTCTCGAAGATCTCGATGAAGTTGTCAGGGCGTAGCGCGACCCATTCCGGCGGCAGCTTGTAGGCCGTGGCCTTGTCGGTGAAGGCCACCCGCGCCAGCCACAGCAGCGGCAGGAAGATGGCGGCGCTGAACGCGATCAGGATGGCGTGCGGAACGATCGTGCTGACGGCCCGTCCGACGACGCCCCTCCCTGCCCGCATGCCGCTTCCCCCTGCCGGCGCGCGGCGCCTCCGCGCGCTTGTTTGCGCGGATCATAGCCGTGCGCGCACGCAATCGCCAAGGGCGGGTTGCCGGAACCAAGGAGCACCCATGGCGCGCCCGACGCGCGCTCGAGTCTCGAGGCCTTTCTAGGACTGAACGGGTGCTAGCGCGCGCGGTTCTTGGCGCTCTTGGCCTTGGCACCGCCCGTGCGTTTCGCCCGGTCGCGTTGCCGCGCGCCCTTCGCTGCACGCTTCCGTTTCGGCGCCGTCCGCGAGCGCGGCTCGTCGGCCAGGGCTCCGTCCCGCAAGAGGCCGACGGTGCCGGCCAGCAGGGCGCCCGCGATGAGCGGTATGACCTTTCGCATTTGTCAGCCTCGCAAGAGCCGCTGCCGCAGCCGCCGCCCAGCATGCGTTCGGCTGAACGCAAGGCTGCGATGGGCGGTCAGAAGCGGCCAGAAGAACGTGGCCAGGAGTCGGGAGCGCATGTCGCCCTCCTTCGTTTCGCGTGCAGCAAAGGAATGCGATCGGCGCGCCATTGTTCCGGCGCGCGCGGAACACGGCATCAGGCCAAGGGTTTTTCTGGTGTAAAGCAGGCGCCGGCAGCGTCCGCGCGCCACGCCGCCACCTTACTAAGGAGTGTCCCCATGCGAAGCATCCTGCTTGCCGCCTGCGCTGCCGTCGTTGTGACGGTGGGCGCGTTCAGCGCCTCCGCCGGCCAGTTCGCCGCGCCCGCCGGCGGCGCCATCATTCGGGTGGATGACGACCACTACTACAACGACGACGGCTACTACTATCAGGGTCCCGGCAACTACGATTCGGGTCCGGGCTGGTCCAACAGCGGGTACGGCAATCCGATCCCGCCGCACCGGATCGTTCGCAATCTCGAGCGCAGCGACTACCGCTACATCTCGCGCCCGGTGCTGAGCGGCCGGTTCTATCAAGTAAAGGCCGTCGATCCGTCTGGCCACAAGGTCAAGCTGTACATCGACGCCTACAGCGGCCAGATCGTAAAAGTGAAGGGCTAACGCGCCCGCCGCGCTTCGCGGCATGGAGAGCCCCGCGCTGCCGCCGCAGCACGGGGCTTTTCTCTGCGCTTTTTCTCTGCTCTGCGATTTCGCGCGGGAACTACGCCGACAAGGCCGGGTTCTCCGATTCAGTGGGGGGCTTCCGGCACCCACTCTCTCAAATACGACGCCTGAGACCACGATCGTTGCCTGCGCGGCAGCGACCCGTGGACCGCGAGCCGCCACGGCGGCCCGCGGGCACTGGACCCATTTTTTTGAACAAGGAGACAAGCAAATGCCGAACGAACACGACAATCCGCAGCAGGGGCAGCAAGGCAATCCGCAGCCGGCGCATCGCCCCGGCGACGATCGTCCCATGCCCGGGCAGAAGCCGCAGAACCCCGGCGAGCGTCAGCGCGATGACGACATGGGCCGCAAGCAGGGCCATGGCGGCGATGATGGCAAGGTCGGCCAGGATACGGATGGCGACGGCAAAGTCGTGAAGCCGGGACAGAAGCCCGGTCAGAGCGGCGGCAAGGGATTGCCCGAGAACGAATAAGCGCTTCGGCGTCTGCGGCGCGCCGCGGCCGCTTGCGCTCAACGCGCGACGGGTCATTCGCGCGCCGCAGACGAATTCCAGGAACAAGGGTCGAATCGAGGAGCGACAATCCATGCGTGGCGAAACCGAGACTAGACGCCGCTGGCGCGCACAGCCGCCGCTCACCGGACCCAAGGACCCGCCATCGGAGGTGCCGGACTCGCCGCCGGTCGAGCCGCCGCGTCCGCCGCAGGAGTTTCCGCCAGACCAGACGCCGCCGCATAGCCCGCCGCAAGAGCCTCCCGCCGATCCCCCCAGCCCCCCGGCCGTCGCGTGACGACGGCGCCCGCCAATCACCAAACAGAGAGGAGATACCGCCCATGGCCTCCGCCACACCCGCCGATGCAATCGCTCTGCTGAAGGCTGATCATCGCAAGGTCGAAGAGTTGTTCGAGAAATTCAGCGCCGCGTCGGGCGCCGAAAGGAAGCAGCGGCTGGTGGCCGAGATCTGTGCGGAGCTGACGGCTCACGCCATCATCGAAGAGGAGATCTTCTATCCCGCCTGCCGGGATGTGGTCGAAGAGGACACCGTCGCGGAGGCCTATGTCGAGCATGATGGCGCCAAGGTGCTGATCGCCGAACTCGAAGGCAGCAACCCGAGCGACGCGTTCTACGACGCGAAGGTCGCCGTCCTCTCCGAGCAGATCAAGCACCACGTCAAGGAGGAGGAGAAGCGGTCGGAGGGCCTGTTCGCCCAGGCGCGCGCGGCCGGCCTCGACATGGAGGACCTGGGCGCCCGCATGAGCGAGCGCAAGCAGCAGCTGCTGGCGCAGTTCAAGACCGACGGCGTGCCGCCGCCGGAAATGCGCACGTTTACGACCGCCGCGCTCTCCGCCCGCTAGCCCATCGGCCCTCGTTTACAATTCGTCACAACTTTTCACAGGCTCGACACACCTGGCGGTCGGTCCTGGTGTATCCAGCCGCGACGACGATTCCCTACGTGGATTGCCATGTCTGGGAAGGGCCGGCCGGGATATCGGAAGTGAGTGCGGATCCGATACCCCGGCCGGTTTCGTGCGTCTGGACCTCGACCGGCGGAGTGAAGAACCGTGGCGCACCTGACGCCTGAGCGCGATGTCTGGCAGATGGCCGTTCTGATGGAAGAGCGCTACGGCGCCGATGCTCTGCTCGAGTCGGTCTCCCTGGCCGAGCACCTGCTGGAGGACGGCGACGCCGAGGGCGCCGCGCGCTGGCAGCGCATCCGCAACGCCATCCAATGGCTGCAATCCAAGGCGCCGGTGCGCGGCGAAGCCATTCACTAAAACTGGAACGGCCCCCTGTTGTCCCGACAGGAGGCCGCTCGATTTTCCACCCACGAATTTCGTGGGTACTCTTCCGCACCGTCGGCAGATTAGCCGGGCCCGCGGGCCAAGTCTGTGACGGCCGTCACAGACCCGTCGCTGCGAGCGTCACCGCCCCACGAACGGCGTCGTCAGCGCCAGAAAGAAAGGGATCGCCAGCAGGAGAGCAATCGCCACGACTACGGTGGCGGTCGTCACGCGCATCACGGAGCGAAGCACCATCTGTCGCCTCCCTGGGTTAACCATAGAGGCATATGCTGCTTCCAGGCCGTTGCGTGCTGTGATCCAGCGCACGGCCCGGCGTTGACGGCCGTCACATTTCCTTCAGATTTCGCGCCCACGCGGCCAGTTTGTGCAGCTGCGAGGCGGATTCACGCGGCCGCCCTGGTTGGCGAGTCACCCCGCCACCCCGGCCCGAGCAGGATCCTTCCGGAGCCTCAGGCGGCCCGCGTCAGCGCGGCGCGCACTCGAAGTTCGCGGTCTCGAGCGTCCGATCGACGTACCTGGCCCGTTCCAGGTCATGCTGCTTGTAGCAGGCGTCGTCGGCTGCGGTCGCCGCCGCGTCGTATTCGGCCATGTTGTGCACCGGATAGCTCATCGGCGCAGCTCCGGCAGAGGGCGCCGTGGACTGCTCCACGGTCTTGCTTTCCATCGAGCAGCCGGCAAGCGCCAGCGCGGCGACGACGCCAAGTCCGATGATCTTCATGCTGGGGTCCTCCTGCCCGACCAACGCGCGGAGCGGCCGCCGGGTTCCCGACTTTCGTCGCCCAAGCGCAGAAACCCGCTCCGCAGCCGAGGCTGCGGACGGTCCAAGCGTGCCGGCAGGGTGGAGGGCCGACGGGCGGCTCAGCGCCGCCGCTTCCGTTTGGCCGCGACCTTCTTCTTAGCCTTCGGCGCGGGCGCCGCCGGCCGCGTCTCCGTCCGGGCGGCGATCTTGCCCAGCGCGTCGGCGATTGTGCCGAGTGCCGCCCCGATCTGGCGCAACGCCACAAGCGTCGCCTGCTGCTCGGTTATCGGCGCGCTATGGTCGTCGACATCCCAGATGAGGTCGTCGTCGTCGGAGACCAGGAACTTGATGGCCATGGTTGCCCCCTTCTGCTGGTGAAGACAGCGATCATACACGGGATTGCGGATTGGGACACCTCGGCTCGACGGCTGGCGGCGCCCGCCCGCCGGCGACCGCGCGCACGCCCGTGCCGCCGCCCGCGCTGCCGCCCACGATGCCATCGCCGCGGCGCGGAACGATGTGAGCGCCGTCACAGACCCGGCCGCGCCTCGCCGCGATGATCCCCGCGGCCCGGGAGAATCCTGAAGCCGCCGCGGCCGGTCCCGGGGGAACCAAAGGGGCCGCCCGCGTGTTCCAGCCGGATCGGGTCGCTCGGGGGGAGCATGCCGCAATCAGCCACAGGGCCACGCGTCTTGATCGTGGAAGACCAGCTGTCGGTCGGCATGCATCTGGCCGGCATCGTCGAAGACTGCGGCTGCCGACCGGTCGGCCCGGCCTGCACCGTCACCACGGCCCTGCCGCTCGCCCTCGGCGAACCGCTCGACGCCGCCCTGCTCGACATCTACCTGATCGACCAGCGGGTGGAGCCTGTGGCCGGCGTCCTGCAGCGCCGCGGCATTCCCTTCGGCTTCGTGACGGCCTACGCGCGCGACAGCCTGCCGCTCGCCTTCCGGATGCGGCCCTATCTCGGCAAGCCCTTTACCGACCACGAAGTCCGCGCGCTCGTGGCGGCGCTTACCGGACAGCCCGCGACGCTCGCCGCCGCGCCCGTCCCCCTTCCTTAGGGCCCAGGCCGGGCGGCCGTCTGGCCGCGGCGTCGATTGACAGTCCTGCGAGTCCCGGCCGATCCTCAATTCCTAAGAATAAGGCCATGGGAGGGGGAGATGCCAAGGGACCGGACGTCCGTCCATCCTTACATACCTAATACGAGTCCGTCCGTGCGCGCGCGCATGCTGGCGGCGACCGGCGTGGCGAGCCCGGCCGATCTCTATGATGCGATTCCCGGCGCTCTGAGGCTGAAGCGGCCGCTCGATCTGCCGCCACCGATTGCGTCCGAGCACGCGCTGCGCCGGCATGTCGAGAGCCTGCTCGCGAAGAACAGGAGCTGCGCCGATCTGCTGAACTTCCGCGGCGCCGGCTGCTGGCAGCACTACGTGCCCGCGATCTGCGACGAGATCGCCGGCCGCGGCGAGTTCCTCACAGCTTATGCCGGCTGGAGCTATTCCGACCATGGCAAGCTGCAGGCCCTCTTCGAATATCAGAGCATGATCGGTGAGCTGGTCGGCCTCGAGGTCGTCAGCACGCCCACCTACGATTGGGGCGCGGCTGCGAACAGTGCCGTCGCCATGGCCTGCCGCCTCACCGGCCGCAGGCAGATCCTCGTTCCCGCCAGCATGGACCGCGCCCGCCTTTCGCAGATGCGCGGCTTCACGAAGCCCTTCGCGACGATCACCGAGGTCGCCTTCGACCGAAAGACCGGCGAGCTTGACCGCAGGGATCTCGCCGCGAGACTCGGCGCCGGGACCGCCGCCGTCTACATCGAGATGCCCTCCTTCCTCGGCACCGTCGATGCCGGCGCGCCCGCCATCGTGAAGCGCGCCCATGCCAAGGGTGCGCTCGCCGTCGTCGGCGTCGATCCGAGCACGCTCGGCGTGCTGGAAGCGCCCGGCAACTACGGCGCCGACCTCGTGGTCGGCGACCTGCAGCCGCTCGGCATCCATATGAACGGCGGCGGCGGCCAGGCGGGCTTCATCGCCTCGCGCGACGAGCCGCGTTTCGTCGACGAATATCCGAGCTTCCTGATCAGCCTGGTCCAGGCGCCCGAGTCCGGCGCCTTCGGCTTCGGCGTCGGCACGCTCGACCGCACCTCCTATCACAAGCGCCACGACGCCACCGACTACTACGGCACCACCCAGTTCCTCTGGGGGATCACCGCCGCCGTCTATCTGTCGCTGATGGGGCCGCAGGGCATGCGCGAGCTCGGCGAAGGCATCATCCAGCGCGCCGCCTACGCCGCCGAGCGCCTCGGCCGCATCAAGGGCGTGAAGGCGCCGCTCTTCACCGGCCCCTTCTTCAAGGAGTTCGTCGTCAACTTCGACCGCACCGGCAAGACCGTCGCCGCCATCAACAGGCGCCTGCTGCGCCGGGGCATCCTCGGCGGCAAGGACCTCAGCCACGCCTTCCCCGCCCTCGGCCAGAGCGCGCTCTTCTGCGTCACCGAGATCCACGACCGCGCCGCCATCGACCGACTCGTCGCCGCCCTCAAGGAGGCCGTGTCATGACGCGGCGCATCGAGCAGTTCCACGCCGCCCGCTGGGCCGAGCCCCTGATCATGCAGCTGGGCACACACGGCGAGCGCGGCCTCCTGCCGCCGGCGCCCGAGCCGGAGATCGCGAAGGCCGCGGGCAAGGCCGCCGCCCGCATCCCCGGAGCACTCCGCCGCAAGGCCCCGCCGCGTCTCCCCGAGGTCTCCCAGCAGACCGTGGTGCGCCACTTCACCCGCCTGTCGCAGATGACCATGGGCGTCGACGCGACGCCGGACATGATGGGCACCTGCACCATGAAATACAGCCCGAAGGTGCACGAGCACATCGCGCGCCTGCCGGAACTGAGGGAGATTCATCCGCTGCAAGACGACTCCACCATCCAGGGCCTGCTGGAGATCCTCTACCGCATGAACCGCATCATGTGCGAGATCGCGGGCATGGACGACTTCACCTTCCAGCCCGGCAGCGGCGCCCAGGGCATCTACACCAACGCCTGCATCATTCGCGCGTACCATGCGTCGCGCGGCCAACTCGGGCAGCGGCGCGAGATCATCACGACGGCGTTCTCGCATCCGGCCGATGCCGCCACCCCCGCGGTCGCCGGCTTCAAGGTCATCACGCTCTTCCCCGGCGACCACGGCTACCCCGAGCTCGACGCCCTCAAGGCCGCCCTCTCCGAGCACACCGCCGGCATCATGTTCACCTGCCCGGAGGACACCGGGCTCTTCAATCCGCGCCTGCGCGAGTTCGTCGAGCTCGTGCACAAGGCCGGTGGACTCGCCGCCTACGACCAGGCCAATGGCAACGGCCTGCTCGGCATCATTCGCGCCGGCGACGCCGGCTTCGATCTCTGCCAGTTCAACCTGCACAAGACCTTCTCGGCCCCGCATGGCTCGATCGGCCTCGGCTGCGCCGCCGTCGGCGTGAAGCGGCATCTGCAGAAATTCCTGCCCAACCCCGTCGTCGCCTTCGACGGCAAGAGCTACCGCCTGGAGGCCGACCGCCCCCACGCCATCGACAAGATCCGCGCCTTCCTCGGCAACGTTCCCACCGTCCTGAAGGCCTACGCCTGGGTGATGAGCCTCGGCGCCGGGGGCCTGAAGGCCGTGGCCGAGACCGCCGTGCTCAACAACAACTACCTGCTGGCCGGCATCGCCAGGATCCGCGGCGCCTCCATCCCCTGGCCCGCCAACCCGCACCACCGGCTCGAGCAGGTGCGCTACAGCTGGGAGCGGCTCGCGCAGGACACCGGCGTCACCACCGACCAGATCATGCTGCGCATGGTCGATTACGGCCTGCAGCATTACATGACCAGCCACGTGCCCATGCTGGTGCCGCAGCCCTTCACCATCGAGCCCGGCGAGTCCTACTCGCTCGCCGAACTCGACGAATGCCTGGAGACTCTGCGCCGCATTTCCGAAGAGGCCTACAGCCAGCCCGAGCTCGTGAAGTCCGCACCGCACCGCGCCTCGGTGCCGCGCCTCGACGAGTCCGCCGTCGACGACGCCGCCAAATGGGCCTTCACCTGGCGCGCCTGGCAGCGCAAGCACGCCGCGCTCGCGGATTGAGCGTCACGCCTAGTCGACGGAGACCTGCGCCGGCCGCGGAGCGGCTCGGGCAACCCTCTGGCATACCGCCATCAGCGCCTCCTGCAAGGAGTAGACGGCGGAATCGGCGCCGATCTCGGCGAGCCGGTCAGGCGGAATCGGCGGCCCATCGCGCAGGCTCCAGAACCCGGCAATGATGGTCGTATGGGGATACCGGCGCCGCAGCCGCCGGATCAGGAACTTCAGATGCGCGGAGTGGTGCGGGCTCAGGCATGACAGACAGAGAATCCTGACGTTCTCGGGATCAGCCCGCGGCGGACCGGCGACGGACACCGACCGCCACGACAGGGCGTCTGCTCCCACGCCATGCTTGGCGAGCAGCGTCGCCAGGATGGCGGCGGCCGCTTCGTCCAGGTCAGTGCGGCTGGCGATGCAGTGGGCCACGGTCCCCCGCCACTCCGCAGGCAGCTCGTTTGGATCCACATGCGGTGCCAGGGCCAGCGCCGGTCCGGGCGCGGCCTTCTCCGGCTCCGCCCGGATCGACTCCGGCAGCACCCGCGACGCCAGCGATTGCTCCGGCTCGGGCGCGACATCGTCGTAGTCCTCGAGGTCTTCGACCACCTCATGCACCGTCAGCAGCAGCCGGGCCTGAGCGGCGGCGTCCAGCGCGCCCCGCTCCAGGTCCGACTGTGCCAGCGCCAGCGCGGGCAGAACGACGTCATCGTAGTAGTAAGAGAGGGGCTTCTCCTTGAGATAAACCTCCGCCTGCTCCGCCGCCTCCGCCGGATCACCGGCCAGCAGCCGCTGGTAGAAGCTCTCCTCCGGCTCCAGCACGGGCCGGTCGCCGAGCGCGACGTCGAGGAACTGCAGGTGCGGTACGTGCCGCCCGAGCGTCGCCACGCAGGCGGTGAGCGGCGTCGACAGCAGCAGCCCGATCGGCCCCCACAGCCAGGTCCAGAACGTCGCCGACACCACGACCGCGAGGGCGGAGAGGCCGAGGCTGCTGCCGAACACCCAGGGCTCGACGGCGTAGCTCAAGGTCAGCTCGATCGCGAGGAACAGCACGCCCGTCCACACCAGCATGCTCCAGCCGGGATCGATCGCCACGCTGAGGGCGACCGGAAAGGCCGCCGCGATGATCCAGCCGACATAGGGCACGAAGCGCAGCGCCATCACCAGGATGCCCCAGAGGACCGGGTTCGGCACGCCGATGATCCACAGCCCGATGCAGACGGTGATGCCGCAGAGCGCATTCACGATCGTCTGCGCCACCAGGAAGCGGCTCACCCGACGCGCCGCGTCGGTGATGGCCTGCGTCGTGCGATGCAGGTCGCGCGTGCCCATGAGGCGGATCAACCGGTCGCGCAGGTCCTCGCGCTGCAACAGGATGAAGATGGCGAACACGATCACCAGGCCCGAGGTCGCCAGCGGATTGATCAGCGGCCCGATGACGCTCTGGATGACCTCGAGCGGGCCGGGCGCGGGCTGCAGGATGCGCACGGGGATCGGCTGCGGCTCCGGATTCGCCGCCGTCGAGCCGGGGGAGGGCGGCGGCGCCGGCGGCTCCTTGATCTCGCTGCGCAGGTCGCGCAGCAGGTCGGAGGCGCGTTCGACCATCCCGGTCCCCGCGGCCGTCTCCTGGACCGAGCGCAGCTTGCTGCGGATCGTGTACTCGTACTGCGGCAGGTTCTCGCCGAGAATGGTCACCTGCTGCGCGATCAGGGCACCGAGGCTGAAGATCACCAGGAACGCGAAGGCCACCATGACCAGGACCGAGGTAACCCGACCCACCTGCCAGCGCCGCAGCCGCGTGATCCCCGGCGCCAACACGAAGCTGAGCAGCAGCGCCAGCGCCAGCGGCACCAGCACGTCGCGGCCGACATAGAGCGCGGCCACGACCACGCCGCAGATCGTCAGCATGGCGGCGCCGGAGGACGGGCGGCCCGCCGCCGGCACGTCGCCCGCCCCGATCGCCGCGTCGGTTCGAGGTGCTCGCATCGAGACTAGGGCTTCATGGCGTTGATGTGTCCGGCGCTCCCCGCGCAATCCAGTACCTGCCGGCCGCATGCAAGATAACGGCCAGGCGCGCGCCGGGTTCCTTCGCCGCTGACCGATTCTCGCCGCCCGCTCGCCCGCAACCGTCTCGACAAATCGAGGAACTTCACTCGGCAGCGGGCATTCCATCGATAGAAGGCGGCCGTCCGCTTTTTCACGCGCGCGGCCGACGCGAGACGAGAGGATAATTTTTCCGGAGGACGATTCCATGGAAGTTGAGCGCGACGAGAACAGCATGCTGATCAGCGCCGAGAAGGTCGAGGGCACGAAGGTGATGAACCCGGCGGGCGAGAAGCTCGGTTCGATCGAGGACGTCATGATCGACAAGCGGTCGGGCAAGGTGGCCTACGCCGTGATGTCGTTCGGCGGCTTCCTCGGCATCGGCGACAAGCATCATCCGCTGCCCTGGAGCATGCTGAAGTACGACACCAACCTGAACGGCTACGTCGTCAACCTCGACAAGCGCACGCTGGAGAACGCGCCCACCTACGACGTCGACGACCCGGTCGATCTGGCCGACGAGACCTACGGCCGCAAGGTTCACGACTACTACCACGTGCCGCCCTACTGGCTGTAGGGCGCGCCCGCCCGGCCGCTCGCGGCCGGGGCCTTCGCATCAATGCCGCAGCGGGAGGACGGGTGGATCCTCCTCCCGCGCGCGGCCGGCGCATTCCCTCCGGATCGCAGCCGACACCGAGCGCAGCGAGTGCAGGCTCTGCAGCAGCTGTGTCCGCGCGCGCCGGCCGGCGCGTCAGCCGCCGCACGGTCGGCGGCCTCCGTCATCTCGCGGACGATGACCTCCGCATGCTGCAGCTGGTCCTCGCTGAGCTCCGTGCCGAGGCCGCGGATGACGCAGCGGATCGCCTCCAGCCCCTCGGCGCGCCGCACCGCGTTCTCGGCGCTCTCGACCGTGCAGATCTCGGCGCCGTCGACATCAATGCGCCAGCGCCCGCCGCGTCTGGTCCCGCCGCCGGCCGGCTGAAAGCACAGCGCGTAGCGTGCGCCGCTCCGGCCGCGCCCGTCGCTCAGCGCATCGTTCCAGATCACGAGCCCCACGATCACTCCCTGTCGCCGCAGCGCTTCTCTAGCCCCTCGCCGCCGCGGCCACAAGCCGCGCTAGTGGTGGTGGTGATGGTCGTGATGATGATGGCTGTCGAACCCGAAGCCCAGCCCGAACCCGAAAAAGGGGCCATAGTAGTACGGCGGCGGGTAGTAGTAGGGCCGGTAGTAGTACGGCCCGCAATACACATAGGACGGACAGTATCCGTAGGGGCCGTAGTATCCGGAGGGGCCATAGTACCCCGGATAGGAGTACCCATAGGGCGGCGGGTAAGAGTACCCGTAGGGCGGCGGGTAGGGCGGCCGGTAGTACCCGTACTGGCCGCCGTAGCCCGGCCCATAGAGCAGGCCGTAGCCATAATAGCCGTGCCCCGGCGCGTAGGCGCCCGTGGCGGCATAGTGCGGGTGGTCGTAGTAGCAGCCGGCGAGCGCCAGCAGGATGGACAGCAGACCGAATCGCAGCGTTCGCGCGGGGTTCATGGGCGTGCCATCGGCAGTCTCTCTCGAGCCCGCATTCTAGCACAAATCTGCCGGCGAGTGCGCCGCGGGCGGAGCGCGCGAAGCCGCTACAGCTCCCGCTGCTGCGCGATCTTCTCGCGTTCGTGCTCTTCCTGCCAGTGCTCCTGCTGCCAGGCGCCCGTCTCGACGTAGCGGACGGCATGACGTTGGCGGCGTCGCCAATAGACGACGGCGGCGGCCAGCGGGACGATGATGACCACGAGAACCCACAACAGAGACATCCCTGCCTCCCTCGGTGAGTCCGCAGGATCTTATCCGATCTCGCCGAGGCTCCGGGATTAAAGTTCGTTCATCCGGGCCTGGCGAGGGCACCGGCCTCCCGCGCGGACCGGGCGTTCCCGCGACCGGAAGCCGGGAATTCCGCACGGCGGGGGAAAAGAAACTTGGGATGCACATATCGCCTGCAAGGCCACCCGCTTCAGCTGGCATCATCATAAGTGATCGCCAACACCTCCAGCGTCTCGGTCCCGGCCGGCGTGCGCACGGCCACGCTGTCGCCTTCGCGCGCCCGCAGCAGGGCACGGGCCACCGGCGACAGCCAGCTGATGCGGCCCTGCGCCAGGTCGGCCTCGTCGACGCCGACGATCGTCACCGTCGTCTCCGTGCCGTCGGCGGCGGCATAGGTGACGCGGGCGCCGAAGAACACGCGGTCGCGCGCCTTCTGCTGCGCTGGATCGACCACCTGCGCGCTCTCCAGCCGCTTGCGCAGGAAGCGGATGCGGCGGTCGATCTCGCGCAGGCGCCGCTTGCCGTAGATGTAGTCGCCGTTCTCCGAGCGGTCGCCGTTGCCGGCCGCCCAGGCCACCACCTCCACCACGCGCGGCCGCTCCACCCGGGCGAGCCGCCGCAGCTCGTCCTCGAGCGCGCGATGCCCGGCCGGCGTCATGTAATTGATGGTCCCCGGCGGCAGCGCCGCGCCGGCGTCCTCGTCGTCCTCTGCGCTGTCGGACGCATTGGCCATGCGCCACTCTAGCACACCGCGGCGTCAGCTCACCGCGTAGGCGAGCGCGGACACGGCGATGAGCAGGCCGATGGCGACTAGCAGGACGAGGTTCTGCACGGCGACAGACTCCCGGCAAGAGCAGGCGCCGTCATGATTTGGACGCCTCGCCCCGGTTCGGCATGATGAGCTTCACGACGTTGATCGGGTTGGGCTTGGCCACCTCGATCGACGTCACCTTGCCGCAGCTGACGCAGACGATGTGCATGGTTCCGGTGACGGCGCGGGGCACCCGGAAGGCGCTCTCGCCGCAATGCGGGCAGACGATGTGCATCGGCTTCTCCCATCGGTCCAAGAGCGGCGGCGCGAGCGGAATCACAGAAGGGAGTTCGTTGACGCGGAGACCGCGTGTCCTGCGGCGTTGCTGCCGCCGCGCCCGAGCGGCGGGCGTGCCCGGTTTCTTCTTCGGGCTTCCGACTGAGAGTCTCACCCTTGCATGGCCGGCGGCAGGAGTCACGCCGTTTCGCGCCGCGCGCGAGGCCGACAGCGAAAGGGAACCGTTTCGGTTGAGGAATCATTGCCGAGAGGGCCGATTTCGTTTGTTATTCGGCGCGCGCCATACCATCTTCTGAGGAGGCGGCGAGTCAATCGCCCTCCTGCGTCATCCCGCAACCGGACCAGATGAGCGCGCACAAATTCGTCGTCGGCCAAGTGGTCGAAGCCAGAGCCAGCCAGTTCAGCCTCACGCCGCCCGGTGCCTATGAGATCATGCGCCTGCTGCCGCCGACCGGCACGAGCAATCAATACCGGCTGAAATCGCTCAAGAACGGCAACGAATGGGTCGTGCGCGAGGAAGACATCGTGCGCGACGACGGCTGAGCCGCGCCGCACGCGCCCGTAAAGTTCCCCGACCGCCCTGCGAGACGTGATAGGCTGCGTCTCCCCTGACGATGACGAGGTGCCAGCCCATGGCCAAGCCGCCCTATCACACCTCGCCGACCCGCCGCGCGGTCGAGGACGAGAAGGCCAAGACCGCGCGCCTGCGCGGGTTGCGCCTGGCCGACGATGTCGCCCGGCGCGAGGCCGGCACCTGGGGCGACATGTCCGTCGGCGAGATCACGCACGAACCGACCGGCGAGGTCTTCGTGCTGTCCTGGAAGGGCGGCAAGGAGCCGGATTTGGCGCGTCTGAATCGCAGCCGTCCCACGGAGCTGTCGGTCGCCGAGCATGAGCGCCTGCAGGCCTGGCTGGTCTATCACCGCATGCCGGTGTTCCAGCGCTCGCTCATCGGCTGGAACCTGAGCCGCGCCGAGGCGAAGCGCGTCAAGGAGGCGCGCATCGCCGAACGCAAGGCCGGCGGCGCGCGCGTCGTCAACGACGCGTCGCTGCCGCTGTGAAGCGGCGCCGCCAGGACCGAGAAAGCCGATTTCCCTCGACTCCGCCGCGCAAAGGGCGCCTGCTAGCCAGCGAAGCGCGCAAAGACGCCACGGGCCGCAGCGCCGGCCGCGACTCACCATGCTTGCGGGATTGAAGACGGTCCCAGGTTCGCTTGAGCGAATTTGGGCGTACATTGCTTTCACGGGCGCAAAGTCATTTCCAGGCAGCCAGGATCGGAGAGTCCCATGAACACGTTCCTTCATGTCCGGCAATTGGCGTCGGACCTGGTCCGGCCGATCGATCTCGGCATGCTCGCCTGCGGGGTCGTGATCGCGTTCTTCCTGGCCTGGCTGCTCTAGGCGGCGCGGCCGGCAAGCACCGCACGGAGAGGCGACCATGACCGACGACAGCACGCGCGGCCGCAAGCTGCTGAAGCAGCACGGCAACGTTCAGCTGTCGCAGGAATGCGTCGCGGCGCCGCGCGGCCGCCAGCTCTTCCGCTATTTCGTGGGCCCGGCCGACGGCCCCGCCAAGGCCTTCGACACGCCGCATGGCGCCTGGGCGTACTTCCAGGAACTCACCGGCGAAGAGCGCCCCGGCGACTAGGCACTGCGCGGCTCATCGCTCCTGCGGAGCCACCCGTTGCCTCGTGGGCGGCACAGTGGGCAGCGCTGCGCGGGCAGCAGCGATCGGTCCCATCTCGGCAGCAGAGTGACGCTCCGCTTTGCAAGTGGTCGCATTCGGCGCCGCCCCCGAACACCAGTGACATGGTGCCTTCTCGGCCTTACCAAAACCTCCGGATAGCTGCGGACGCCGCGACCAGCAATGCGATGCCGATCGGCACGACAATGGGCGGAATGAACCACGCCTTTATTATGTGCATCCTTCGCTGCGCTCCGACGAGCACTTCGCAAGCGCGAGGGAAGCGATGTCACGATCCGTGCGCGCCGCCGCGATCGGGCATGATCAGCTTCACGACATTGCCCGGAGGGGGTTTCGCCACGTCGATCGACGTCACCTTGCCGCAGCTCACGCAGACGATCTTCATGGCTCCGTCAAGCGAGCGGGGTACCCTGAAGGCGCTGTCGCCGCACTGCGGACAGACAATGTGCATGGGCTTTCTCCCATCCATGAAAAAGCGCCAGCGGCGCACTGGCGCGACTGAGATCGCAGAAGTGAGTTTGTTGACACGGGGACCGCGTGTCCTGCGGCGTTGCCGCCGCCGCGCTCAAACGACGAGCGTGCCCGGATTCTTTTTCGGGCTTCCGACTGAGCCTCGAGGTTCGCACGGACGACGAGGGGAGTCACGACGTTTCGCGCCGCCGCTCAGCTCGGTCCCGGGACTCTGCTGCGCCGGACAGTCTCGTGGATGAAGCGCATCTTCTCGATTACAGGCGGCACCAGCAGGAATGGATAGAAGGCCGAGTGGCCCATGCTTTGACTAAGACTGTTCAGAGCGAAGGTCAGCGGCAGCCATGCCTGGATCAGGATCGCGAAGTCGCTTTCCGTGTAGGGGTCGAAATCGAGCATCGTCGTCAGAGTCGGATCGCGGCCTGTCTTGGGATCGACGCGAAGACCGAAGGCATTGGCCGTCTCCAGCGTGTCCACGATATGCAGGTAGTGCGCCCAGGTCTCGGCCCAGTCCTCCCATGCGTGAGCGCCCGCATAGGCGCTGACGAATCGCTCCGGCCAGTTGGATGGCGGGCCGGCGGCATAGTGCCGTTCCAGGCTGGCGCCGTAATCCTGACGCTCGTCCCCGAAGAGAGCGCGCCACGGTTCCAGCGGGGGGCCGTCGCGAATCAGCCGCTCCCAATAGTAGTGTCCGATTTCATGGCGGAAATGCCCGAGCAGCGTACGGTAGGGTTCCGCCATGTCCAGGCGGTGGCGCTCGCGCTCGCCGTCGTCGGCCTCGGCAATGTCGATGGTGATCAGGCCACGACTGTGCCCGATGATGGCCTGCGCACTCTCGTGGAACGCCGCGCCCGGATCGGCGAGAAAATCGAAGGCGAGGCCCGCCTGCGGATCCGCGGCCTTGCTCACGACCGGAAGGCCGAGCCGCAGCAGCCCGTAGACCAGGCGGTGCTTGGCGGCCTCGATGCGCTGCCAGCGCAGCCGGTTTCCCGGGGCATCCAGGTTCGGGATCGTTCGATTCAGCCGACACGCCAGGCAGAAATGTTCGATCGAATCGGCGGGCACCAGCCAGTTGCAGGCATCGTGGGCGGCATTGGCGCAGAGCCGGAACAGCTGATCCACGGCCGCCGCGCGCCACCGATCTCGGCCCTCCTGGGAAAGGGCGCTCAAGACCGCTTCACCCGGCAGATAGCCGAGGGCGCGTCCGCAGCGTTCGCAGCGCGTGTTCTCGAAATACAGCAATTGGCCGCAGTGCTGGCACTCGAACAGTTTCATGAAAGGATAGCCTTTGCGTAAGGATCGCGCACCCGTCGGTGCCGGCTAAGTATTCCGCAGGAAAATATTTTCCGCACCCGGCGTTTTATTTCCCTGTTGCGCAGATTTCATGGTATTCCGTGCATGCGACACCATCTTGATATGGCGACGGATCATGTCGCCTGAGGCACCAATCACCTGCCATGTAAGACCGTCGCAATCGGACAAGATGACCGAGCATAAATTCAGCGTGGGCCAAGTGGTGGCGGCACGGACGAGCCTGTTCGGCCTGACTCCGCCCGGCCCGTACGAGATCATGCGTCTGCTGCCCCCGACCGGCACCAGCAATCAATACCGGTTGAAGTCGCTCAAGACCGGCAACGAGCGGATCGTGCGCGAAGAGGACATCTTCCGCAACGACCACTGATGGCCGCGCGACTGCGGCCGATGCGCGCTGGCCCCGGCGATCGCCGGAAATAGAGCGCAATAGCGACCGATTTCCCTCGACTCGACCGCGCGAAAGGCGCCTTCTAGCCGCCAGAGTGCGCAATGGCGCCGGCGGAGTTGCATGACCAGGAAGTCGGCCATGGTTGCAGACGTGGATGATCTGAAGGCCGCGCAGGCGAGTTGGGCGGCTGTGGCCGCCGCCCGGGGCTACCGCTGCGTCCTGTGCGGCACCGTTCCGCCGCACGCGGAGCGCGCCGTCTTCTTCGCGCGCGATCTCTGCGACTGGTGCGCCCAGGCGGTCGACAGGGACGATCTCGCGAACGCCCGGTCGGTCTGACGCTGCCGCCGCCGTCGCCCCGGCCTGCCCCACCCGCAATATTTGGCGCTTCCAAAAAAGAAAAATAAAACCGAAAACGGCTGATAACTGTCATTTTCCGAATATATAGAAATACCGGCCCATGCCGCCGGTTTCTTTTTGATGGTATTTGGGCCGCGACTTTGCCATATTATGTATTCGCGCCCGACCCGACCGGGTCCCGCACCGCCGTCGCGCCGCAAACGCGACAGCCGCTAACCGCGTAGCGCGCGTGGCATCGACAATCAGGAGAGCTCCATGGCAATGACGGCAAAGAATCCCGCGTCCACATGGGAGTCGATCAAACCGAAGGTCATGTACCTGATCATCGGCCTGATCGCCGGCCCTATCCTCACGAACATGGCCGGCTGGCAGATGCTGAGCGGGACAGCGCGGGCGCAGGTGCAGGCCAGCGTCGTCGAGCAGCAGGCCATGTTCTGCGCCGCCAATGCGCGCATCGCCGTGCCCGACACGAGCAAGCTCGACTACAACGCGCGCAACGATCTGGCGAAGAAGTGGGCCGTCATGCCCGGCGCGACCACGGCCGACTTCGACGTCACCAGCGCCTGCGCGCGCAAGCTGGCGTCCTGACGGCGACCGGCGGCGCGCGAACCCGCAACGTAGAAAGGCAAGGCCTCATGGTCGATGGACCCATCGCGCCGGACAAGCGCCGCGCGCTCGCGGAGCAGCGGACCACGGACATCCGTCGCCGCCTTGCCGAGGTCGCGGCCGACCAGGCCACGTTGCGGCAGCGTCGCGGCGAGCTCGAGACGATTCTCGTGGCCGCACCCGCCGCCGACTGGCGCGAGGTGGCGGAGAAGGCGCGCTACCTCATCGGCGTCTTGGCGCAGACCTCGGCGGGCCGCGAACCGCGCCGCCGCAAGATTATCGAAAGCGTGCTCGAGGATTTCCGGCGGCTCGCCGAGCAAGCGGGCGAGGCGCCCGCCGAGAACGGCGCGTTCCTTCCATCGGACTGAACGCCGGGTGAAAGGCAAGGAAAAGATGAGCGACTCCGACGGGCGAGGGCGCAAGCTCCTGAAGCAGCACGGCGACGTGCAGCTGTCGCAGGAGAGCGTCGAAGCGCCGCGCGGCCGCCGGTGCGTGCGTTATTTCGTTGGCTTGGCCGGCGGCCCGGCCCGTTCCTTCGATACGCCCCACAGCGCCTGGGACCACTTTCAAGAGCTCGCTGGCGCCGCCGCCACGCCCGCCTGAGACGACGGCCAGGGCGTTCGCTCGATTGAGCGCGGCCGCGTCCGATGGTGCCGACGGTTGCGCTTGCATAAGGAGCGATCGTTCCCACGTGTAAAGCACATCCCTCATGCAATCGACGGTGAGCGCCCATGACTCGACCGTCCCCGTTTACGCTGCCGCGCTCCGAATTCAACGAATTCCTCTTCGCCCTGATCGGCACGGAGGGAAACGGCATGCCGCTGAGCGTCGTCTCGGCTTTGGCCCGCCTCGAAATGGATCCCTGGCAGGAAGCGGCCCGGCTTTCCACTCTGCCGCGGGAGCTCGCCGCGGCGGCGCTCGATCGCCTGATCGGGCGGCTGCCGCCCGGCAGCTGGAGCCAGACGGACACGCCGACGATCGCCGCGCGTCTGGTCGAGCTGCTGCCGTACCGCACCGCCGCCGCGCTCCGCGAGCCGGCGCCCGGCCTTCGCCGCAAGGCCGTCCCCACCGCCCTCCTGTGGCTGCTCGTCGCCATGCTGGCGGCCGCCGCCCTCACCGCGGCCTTGGCGCAGGACCAGCGCCAGGCGGATGATCGCCGCGCCGCCGCCGCCGGTGCCCATAACCTGCGGCAGTCCCCGGCCGATCCGCACCGGGCGGCCGAACCTTGACCGGCCGCGGCGTCCTGCGCGCCGCGCGCGCGGTCCTGTTCCTGCTCAGCCTCGCGCTCGCCGCGCCCGGCGCCGACGCCGCGCAGGCCGCGCCGCAGACGCTCGAGTTCGACATCGCCCATGAGGGCGGCATCGTCGGCCATCATCGCATCAGTTTCCGTCAGGACGGCGACCGGCTCGTGGTGCACAGCGAGCTCGAGATCGAGGTCGAGGTCCTGTTTCTCACCGTCTACCGCTACCAGCAGACCCGCGAGGAGGTGTGGCGCAACGGCCAGCTGATCGCGCTCGCCGCCACCGCCGACGACGACGGCACGCCGCACGACATCGAGGGCATGGCCGGGCCGAACGGCGAGCTCGAGATGAGCTCCGGCAAGGACCGCTGGACCTTGCCGCCCGGCAGCGTGCCCGCGAGCTTCTGGAACGTGTCGATGGTGACGCAGAAGGGCCCGCTCGTGGATTCGCTGACCGGCCGCATCCTCAGCGGCCGCGTCGTGAACCTCGGGCCGGAGACGGTGCGCGCCGGCGGCCGCGACATCGTCGCCACCCACTACCGCCTCGAAGGCAAGCGCAGCCGCGACATCTGGTACGACGCCGGCGGCCGCTGGGTGAAGATGCGCGCCGTCGGCCGCGACGGCTCCATCGCGGAGTGGATGCTGAAATAGGGATCGACGCCGGTCTTTATTGCGCTTTGTGTGCCGTTGGGGACTCCGGCCTGCCGTTCGATCGGCTAGTAAGGTCTCTGCCGCAGCGCCTGCGCGCCGCCGCGACGCCCTCAGCAATGGAGACTCAAGTGGCCTGGAATACCAACAGCGGCACGAACAATGCCCTCTACTTCATCGTCGGCGGCCTCGTCGTGGTCGTCGCCGTGCTCGCCTACATGTATTTCGGCGGCCATCTCGGCGATCGCGGCCACAAGGCGGAGATCACCATCGAGCTTCCGAAGGCGCCATAGCGCCGGCGGCGGCGTGCCGGAACTCCCTTCTATACGTGGGGTTGATGGGCGATGACCGTCTCCCGCAAGAAACTCGCCATCCGTGCCGGCCTCGTCGTACTCGGCCTGGCAGGCGTCGCCGTCCTGGCCATCGGCGGCTTTGTCCTCTGGCTCTCCAGCGCCGATCTCAAGCCGCTGCTGGAGCGCAAGGCGAGCGACGATCTGCAGCGCCGCGTCACCATCGGGGCGGTCACCGTCCATTGGAGCGATCCGCTGGCTGTCGAGTTCACCGATTTCCGCATCGCCAATGCCGAATGGGGCAGCGTGCCCGACATGGTCCGCGTCGGCCATGTCGCGGCGCGCATCGATGTGCGCCCGCTGTTCCAGGGCGTGCTGCGCTACGAAAACCTGCGCGTCGAGGATGCCACCATCGTGCTGGAGCGCGACAAGGCCGGCGTCGGCAACTGGAAGTTCCCGGGCGGCGGCCTCGGCGGCGGCTTCGCCATCGTCCCGAAGAACCGCACGCAGTTCCCGACCCTGATCGATTTCGCTCTGGCCAAGGGCGTCGTCACCTACCGCACCTCGTCCGGCCAGATCCTGCGCATTGCGATGGATCGCGTCATTGCGCGCACCGCCGACGACCATACGCCGATAACCCTGCAGATCGAGGGCGCCTATAACGACGTCGCCGCCAAGATCGACGCTACCTTCGAATCATCGGTCGCGCTGCGCGATGCGAGCAGGCCGGTCGACGCCAAGTTCACGATCAAGGGCAAGGACACCACCGTCGCCTTCGATGGCACCATGACCGAGCCGGTCGATTTCGAAGGCGTGCGTGGAGCGATGACCCTGGAGGCTCGTACCCTCGACGATCTCTTGAAACTGTTCGGCGTCGGTGCTGCAGCCAATCTTCCGCTCACGATGGCCGGCGATCTCAAGCGCGACGGCGACGACTGGGCGCTGTCGAAAGCGTCGGGCAAACTGGCGGAAAACACCTTCACCGGCGCCCTCGGCCTGCATGAAGGCGGCCGCGGCGAGCCCGACGACATCTCTGCCGATCTCGACATGAAGGCGCTCGATGTCGACAGCCTCATGAGCGCGCTCGGCCATGACAAGGCGAAACCGGACGTCACGACGCTGCCGCTGCAGCTCGACCTCACCGGCGTCAACCTGGCGGCCAAGCTCTCGTCCGACCATGTGAAGCTCGCCGCGATGCGCTTCTCGGCCGTGAAAGTCGATGGCAAGCTGGCCGCCGGCGACGTCACCCTGGGCAGCCTCGCGTTCGCGCTCGCCGGCGGCACCGTCAGCCTCTCCGGCTCACTGCAGCAGGGCAAGGGTGGCGGCCATCTCGCGCTGACAACCTCACTCGCCAAGGCCGAGGCAGACGCGTTCGCACAATTGCTCGGCGCCGATGGCGGCGAGATTCGAGGCCGGCTCGACGGCGGCGCCACGATCGACCTCACCGGCAAGACTCTGGGCGCGGCCTTGAAGACCGGCCGCGGCGCCGCGATCATGACCATGAACGACGGCAGCGTGGCGCGCGCCCTGCTCGAGAAGGTCTCGGTCGATCTGCGCAGCCTGTTCCGCTCCGGCGAAGGCCGCGTGCCCGTCAACTGCCTGCTCGGAGTCATGACCCTGAGGGACGGCGTCGGCGTGCTCTCGCCCCTGCGACTCGATTCCCAGGAGGCGACCCTGGTCGGCGCCGGCACCGTCGATTTCGCCGGCAAGCGCCTCGATCTCCGGTTGCAGTCGGATCACGACACCACCGGCTTCTTCGCGCTCGACGTGCCGATCACCGTCAAGGGCCCGTTCACGTCGCTTGCGGCGAAGCCCCTGCTAGGCGGCGACGGCCAGCACCTCGCAGCAACCGACGGCAGCGCCGCCATGAAGGCACTGCCGGCGGCCCTTCAGAAGCTGGCGAGCGGCAGCGACTGCGCCGGCTGATCGCGCCGCGCCGCTGGCCATCCTTCAGTCGATCAGCACCGCCTTGAGCGCCTTCATCTCCTCGAGGCAGCGCCCGCAGCCCAGCACGACGCACGACAAGGCATCGTCGGCGATCGAGACCGGCAGGCCCGTCGAGTGCCGCAGCACGAAATCCAGGTTGCCGAGCAGCGCGCCGCCGCCGGTCAGCACGATGCCCTTGTCGACGATGTCGGCCGCCAGCTCCGGCGCCGTATGTTCGAGCGCCACCTTGACCGCCTCGATGATGGCGCCCACCGGCTCGGCGATGGCCTCGGCGACCTCCCGTTCGCTGATGACCAGTTCCTTAGGCACGCCGTTCATGAGGTCGCGGCCCTTGATCGCCATGGTGCGGCCGTCGCCGTCCTCGGGCGGACAGGCCGAGCCGATCTCCTTCTTGATGCGCTCGGCGCTGCTCTCGCCGACCAGCAGGTTGTGGTTGCGGCGGATGTAGCCGATGATCGCCTCGTCCATCTTGTCGCCGCCGACGCGCACCGAGCGGGCATAGACGACGCCGCCCAGCGACAGCACGCCGACCTCGGTGGTGCCGCCGCCGATGTCCACGACCATGGAGCCCGTCGGCTCGGTCACCGGCAGGCCGGCGCCGATCGCCGCCGCCATCGGCTCCTCGATCAGCCAGACCTTGCGGGCGCCCGCACTCTCGGCCGCCTCGCGGATCGCCCGCCGCTCCACCGCGGTCGAGCCCGAGGGCACGCAGATGATCATCTGCGGGCTGGTAAAGCTGCGCCGGTTGTGCACCTTGCGGATGAAATGCTTGATCATCTCCTCCGCCACCTCGAAATCGGCGATGACGCCGTCGCGCAAGGGGCGGATGGCCGTGATGTTGGCGGGCGTGCGGCCGAGCATCATCTTGGCCTCGTCGCCAACCGCCAGCACCTGCTTGCGCCCCTTGTAGGAGGCGATGGCGACGACCGACGGCTCGTTCAGCACGACGCCGCGGCCCTTCACATAGACCAGCGTGTTCGCCGTGCCCAGGTCGATGGCCATGTCCGCGGACAGCATGCCCAGAAGTCTGCCCAGCACTCGTCGGCTCCGCTGTTTTCGCTCCTTGGTCCCGGAGCGGACTTCGGCCTCCGGCCGGGAAGCCGCAGCACCGCATCGAGGACAGGGCATCGGCGGCCGGACATGGCCGCTCCGTCCGGCGGGGCGTGCCCCCGCGGGCGGCGCGGTTCCTTCGGGCCCGATTCGAGATTATCCGCGCAGGAGGCGCGCTTATCGCCGGCGAGTCCAGTCAATTCGGCCGGCGCCGCGTCGGCTCGCCCTCCGCGGGCTAGGCCAGCCGGCGCTCGAGGTCGGCGGCTTCGGCCCTGTCGGCGCAGGCGATGGCGATCCAGCTGGTCCGCGAGGCCCCCTCCGTGACCAGTCTCTCGCCTTTGACCACGGCCTGCCCGCTCGGCCACACGGCCCACACGATATCGGGCTTGGCGCAGATGTCCATGATGGCGTCGATGCGCGCCCGGCTGCTGCTTTCGATCTGCTGCCGGCTGAGCTCCGCGTTCTTGACAAGCATCTGCCTGGTCTGGTCGTCGATGTTGGCCATCGGTCCCGTCTCCTCGCGGTCCAGGGGGGTGCGGCTGCCGCGGCCGCTCCGCCGCAGCCATGGCGCGTTGGCTGCCGGCGCACTCATCAAATAGGGCTTTTGAGCGCCGGATACAATGACGCGCGGCCGCTCCCGTCGCGTCGGCCGCGCGCACGCACCTCCATGTCTTCGGCCGTTCCCGGCCGCGGCGCAGGCCGCCTCAGCGGCGCAGCATCGTCGCCGTGACCATCCCGAGCGCGAAGGCCGCCAGCACGCTGACGACCGGCCGGCCGCGGATCGTCTCCTGCACGCGCTCCACGCCGTCGCGCGTCGCATCGCCCGCGGCATCGGCCATCTCGTCCAGCCGGTCGCGGATCGCCTGGATCTGCTCCCGCGCCTCGACGGATGCGACATCGCCGATCGCGTTGCCGACCGACGCGACATCCGCCGCGATGCTCGCGAGCTCGTCCTCGATGGACCTCTTGCCGTTCGTGCGCTTTCTCCGCCGGGCCATGGGCGTCTTCCTTCTCACGTTGTTGCGAACACCGGCGACCGCTGCAGGCCGCGCGGCCGCCGTCCTCGCGGGAGTCGTCCTGAGGTTAAGACGCCAAGCGCGCGCTTGTTCCAGGGCACGAGCACGATTGCCGCGATCGGGCCGCCCGCAGCCGATAGTGTCCCGCCCCCACGAAGTGGCCGAGGGCAGGGAGGGGGCGAGCCGCGCCGGTCAAGCCGCGCAATGGCGGACGAACTGACCCCCGTCAAAGCGGCCCTTCGCCATGCGGTCGCGCGGGCACCAGACGGACAGGCCGTATTCATGCTCCGATTGCGTGCCGAGCAGGGGATCGGCGGCGATGCTGATCAGGCAGTCCTGCCCGCGCAGATCCTCCCCGTTGTTGGGGAAGGGCGGCTCGAGCCCGAACAGGCGGTGGCGGCGCCAGTCCGTGATCCGCGCCTCGACGAACGGCCGATACGCCGCCGGCAACGCAGTGCGGTCGCCGCCGGGGCGCAGCTCCGGGCAGTGCCACCACAGCGCGTCCCAGACCTTGTCGGGATTTCCCGGCAGGAGGTGCTTGGGCATGTAGCTCTCCATCTCGTCGCGCAGCGCCAGGCGCACCCGCATGACGTGCGCGAGCCGCACCGGGTCGACGGGGTCCTCCGGCGACCCGGCGAGCGCCGCGTCCCGCCAGGCGCCGAGGGCCGCGATCACCTCGGGCGCCCGCCGCTTCATCAGCGCATAGTGCCGGATCTTGCTTCGGATCACGTCGTTGTCCGGCAGCGCCGCGCCAGGCCTTCGTCGGCTCGCCTCGAACTGCTCGCCGTGGCTCAGCTCCATCTTGAGGCTGTCGATGACGAGGTCGGCCTCGAGGGCGGCGATGCCGCCGGTGGTGATCCAATCCGCCGGCCGCTTGAACCTGTCGGGCAGAAAGGCGGGGCGCGCGTCGCCGGCATCGACAGAGGTGTCGAGATAGGCAACTGGGTCGATCGGCCAGTGGCCGAAGGTCCGCTCCTCGTTGAAAAACCCGTGCTTGCGCAGCGGCTCCAGCCTCTCCGGCAGGGACAGCGGAACCGCGCGCGCCATGTCGCGCGCCTCCAGAATGCGACAGGCATAGGACCGGCCGACAAAAACCAGCAAGGCGCCGTCGTCAGGCAATCCCGGCGGGCGCGCTCGGGTTTCCGGCTCCGGCTTCAACGACTCCAGATCGATCTGGGCGAGGAAGGGCAGCGGCGTTCCATCGACATCGTTCGGCCAGTCGAACTCACGGGGCGCCCGCGGGACACCGCCGAGCCAGGACGAGACGGGCCTGGGCGCCTCGAAGGGAGAGCGGAGCTGCAACGCCCATGCCGGCAGCCGGTCCGCGCGATCTTCCGTTCCGGCGCGCGCCAGGAACTCGGCCGCGACGTCAGCGCCGGTCAGTTCGCGGTCCGCGCCGTGACCGTTTTTGCCGCGTCGGAGCTTCTCGAACCATCGAAACATGAGAGACCGGCCCCCCCACCTGGGGCCTCCCTAGACCGAAAAGATGAAGATTCGCTTTAGGGGACAGCGGATGCCTGGCTCCCGACGGCGCCACCGGGAATCACGGGGTGGGGGCGGCGGGAGCGGGCGCGGTTGCAGCGGGGGTGCCCGCTGGCTTTGTGCTCGCTTGCTGAAACCTGAGGGTGATCGAGTCGAGATACCGGAAGAACATGTCAAGCGAATAGCCGACGATGAAGGCCAACGTAAACGACGACAAGTTGGCGATCGCGGGTGTGGTCACGTCGCTGCTCCCGGGCGTCCAGAACCACGCGACGATGGTGCCGACGAATCCGCCGAGCGCCATGCGATAGAACACTTGCGGCCAGGATGGATTGGGGACCGACGGCTCTATGAACCCCCGCAGGAAGAACAGGGCGGTGCCCAACGCGCCATAGAGCGCCGGCAGCAGCCAAAGACCGAGTATGTCGATATTGTGCTTCAGCTTGAACTGATCGATCCAGGAAGGACTGAGCCTGGAAATCTGAATTCCGTTTGCTCCCAGGATCTCACCCAGGCAATTCAGGGTCAGAACCGCCTCTTCCAGCGAGACTCCCATGCGCTCTCGGCGGCTTGCGCCGGCTTCGGCTTCGCTCGGCGCGGGCTCGTTCACATCGGCGGGGGTGCCGCCGACGCTCTCCGCGGCGCTCGGGCCCGTTGCGGCTTGGATCGCTGCGGGCTTGTTCACATCGGCGGGAGTGCCGGCGGCGCTCTCCGCGCGGCCCGCGCCCGTTGCGGTTGCGGTCGTCGCGGGCTTGTTGTGATCGATGGGATTGCCGTTCACACATGAACCGAAGAAGGGACCGGAGGGCGGCACCTTCTGCGCCTCAGGCGCCGCTTTATACGCCTCAAGATACCCGCTGATCGTTGCGTTGCCGCTCGGGTTCGCTTCGGAAACACCATCCTTGTCCGGGCTCCAGAGTTTGGACAGCCACGTGAACCCGGCGACCAGGCGTCCATATATGTCCGCCTTCTTCTCCAGCTCGCTGTGCCTCGCGACGACCGACTGAAGTCTGTTGTCCAGCTCGACTATGTCGACAACCGATTTGCCCAGGACATCCGTCCAGAGAACGCCGGGCTGAGCCTTGGCGTCAGGGGAATTCAGTTCCTTGAAGACGTCGTTTGCAAGGCGAAAGGCCTGCTCCTGGAACCTGTTCTTCTGCATGTCGTCGTAGGCTCGATAGACCTGCGATGCATCCTCGTGGAGCTGCGTCGCATAGGCGACGAAGATCAGGAGGAATATGCAGAAGGTTGCGAAAATCACCACCGCCGCTCTGGTCCCCGCGGACTCGCGGACAGGCGACCATCCCTTGCGCAGGTCTCGCAAGGTGATCGGCGCGAGGCCGGCGATCGCGGCGCTCAGCGACGTCTGCAGCTTGATAACGGCCGCGGGATCGACGGCTCCTCCGGCGGCAGTGCGCTTGTCCTTGACCTCGTTGAGCGCCGTTAGGAAGGTCGCATCTGACAGCTTGCCGAGTCGGACCAAGGCTCGCGCGACGAGTTGGGCGTCGCCAATCAACTCGCCGACGGCGTCGGGCGCCTCTTGGGTCTTTGCCATCAGCCGAGGACTCCCCCGACCCAGCCGTTGGGTCCAGGACAGCCGCAGGGATTTCCCGGCGGACCCGGGGGCTGTGCCCAACACCAGAACGCCGGCGTGAAGCACACGGTTCCCGCCGGATGCGGCGGCACCTGAGCAACGGCCAGGCGCGACAGGAGCCCGCACGCCGCGGCGATGGCGAGGAGGATCAGAAGCAGAGTCTTGCGAGCGTTGCGCTGGGGCATATGCGTCCAGCTCCGAACCGACTTTCCCCGGATCAGACGCCATGTTGACGTCGGCGTCGCAACCGTTTGGGGCCAAGTATGCCAGCGTGCGCATACCGCTAGTGTGATTCACGTCACACTTTTTTGCCCGACGATGAGCGCCGGCAAGAACGAGGCCGCTGTCAGCCAGCCGCGCTGCACGATATGAGGAAAATGGTCCCCCGATGATGGCATCCGCGGCGGCAGAACCTGGCAGCCAAAGCGGCCGGATCGACGACGGCGCGCTTGACTTCCGGAGCGGATTCGATACCTATAGCCGCATGAACCGCTCGGTCCAAAGCTCACGACTACGTCGACTTCGGCGATTGTGTCGCTGAAGACGCCGGACCTTTGAGCTGCGGCGGCGTCCGCGCCGCTTCCCTCTGATCCCAGCTTCCGTCTGAGCCCGCGCCGCTCGTTTGCGCGCGCGTGCCCGGACCGCGCTGCCGCTACGGCAAAGGTCCGCGCCTCCGGCGAGGCTCGCCGTCGTTCGCCGTGCACCGCAACCGCCGAAAGACCGCCATGCACCGCCCCCGTAGCCCAATTGGTAGAGGTGTCGGTTTCAGAAACCGAAGGCTGCTGGTTCGAATCCAGCCGGGGGCACCACTGCGAGTCCGCAGCGTCCGCCTACGCCAAAAGGGGCAGAGCGGCGAGGCTTAAACCCTCGCGGTTTCCGGTTCGACTCCGGAGGCGGACACCGCGCGCGTAGCCCAACCGGCAGGAGGCGCCTCCCTCAAAGCGAGGACAGTGGGGGTTCGAATCCCCCCGCGCGCACCAACATTCGCCAAGCATCACCCGTCCGCAGGCTGGCCCGCCGTAGCGTGCCCATCCGGTCGCCCCACATCGCGACCTCCGCCTATGTCCTTCGGAGCAATGAGCGCAGATCGTGCTCGAGCAGCTCGCCGATGGCGGTGAGCTCGATGTCGGCGCGCGGATATTTGGCGACCTCGCGGGCATCGAGCGCATAGTGGCCCTGCCTGGGAAAGACGGTGGTGACGGCGTCGCCCCAGAGGGCCTTGATCGCGGACAAGATGCGTATCTTGTCGTCGATCAGGACATAGTGATCGGCCGGGTAGAGACGCCTGACATCGTCCAGCTCTTGCTCTTTGTGGATGTAGATGAGGACGTGGCCGTCGAGGGCGCGCCACAGGCCGGACCGTTCCACCTTGCGCGGCTGGAACACGGCGTCCCCGTCGGAAAGGACGACCGCCGTTCCCCACTGCCGCACGTGCCCCACGGCGTCCAGCGCGCCGGGATAAAGGCGATCGGCGAACGGGTAGTCGACGAGCCAGCTCGACATGCGCAACACCACCGGGTGATGCATCGCCTCGAGTCGATAGCGCTGCAGGGCGCCTAGGTAGTCGACGTAACCGAGTTCGCTTCTCAGCTCTTCGAAAATCTCCCAGTACCTGTCGCGGGCCGCCACGCCGCAGGTGCGTTCCAGGTACTGCCTGAGATCGACCTGAACGCGATCGTTGTCGAGGAGCGTGTTGTCGACATCGAACAGAAAGACGATCTTCGGCGTCTTGATCATCGTCGTGGTCCAATGCTCCGGAAACGGCCGCGTCTCCGGCATGATCCTGTTCCCCGCGGCCGGCGCAAGGCTCAAACGGCTACGGGAAGCCGTCTCTGACGATGTTCTCCCCCCAAATGGGAGGTGCGGGCAACCGCCGGACGCCGCAGAATTGCGCCGGCGCGCCGCTGTCGGCGTCGTTCGATCCAGGGAGGTTTGTCATGCCCATTCGTTTCGGAACAAGCGGCAGTGACAGCTTGAGCGGCACGACCGCCATGGACTTCCTGTTCGGGCTCGCCGGTGACGATTCGCTCTTCGGCGACGGCGGAAACGACGTGGTGTCGGGCGGCCTCGGCAATGACACGATGGATGGCGGTGACGGCAACGACCTGTTGTTCGGTGGCCACGGCGCCGACGAGCTGTTCGGGGGCAATGGGGCCGACGCGATAAGCGGCGGCGCCGGCGACGATTTCATCCAAGGCGACATCAGCGACTTCGAGGGCCTGGGCGCGGACACGTTGAGCGGCGGCGCCGGCCACGACACCGTGATCGGCGGATTCGACAGCGATCTCGTTAGCGGCGGCGCCGGCAATGACATGCTGTTTGGCGATGCCCGCGCATTCCCCTTTGAGGGAGCGAATGACACCCTCATCGGCGGTTCCGGCGACGACAGCATGGAAGCGGGCGGCGGGAACGATGTGCTGCTGTGCGGCGCCGGCGACGACGGGGGGCTCTCGCCCATCGTCGGCGACGTGACCGGAGGCGCGGGCAACGACTCCATCGATGGCGGCGCCGGGCGCGACGACCTCCAAGGCGATTTGGGCAACGACACGTTGATTGGCGGCACCGGCAACGACAGGTTGGACGGCGACATTCAGGCGACCTTCTCGGGCGGCGCCGATCTCTTGATCGACGGCGCGGGAAGCGACACGATCTTCGGTGACGCCGGCGCCGATGCAATCAAGCTCGCGGCCGACGGCAACACCGACGTCATCGCCGGTTTCGACGGCGACTTCGCCTTCGGCGACCGCATATCGGGATTCGACACCCGCGCGCCGGGGTCGCTGCCGGGCGCCGATCCGGCGCAGCCCATCGCGGGCGGCGATGTGCTGGTTTTCGATACCCTGTTCCTCCTGGGCGCGGCCGACGTGAAAACCGCCGTGGACGAGGGTTTCCTCAGCTTCGCCGACTCCGGCAAGGGCGGCACCGATATTCTCGTCGATTTCGACGGCAATGGAACGTTCTTCGAGCCATCCGTCGCCGCAACGCTGGAAGGGGTCAAATTTGTCAGCGCGGCCGCGTCGCAGACTCTGCTCGAGGACAACATAGCCTTCGCGCTGCCCGCGGCTTAGGCCGATCTTCGAGCAACCGCTCGGTCCACATCCTACGACTACCCCGACTTCGGCGATTGTGCCGGGGGCCTCGCGCGCACTTGCGGATCGTTGATCCAGGCCGGCCTAAGAAGAGTCGCGAACGCTGCCGCCATAGGCCGCCGCGGCGCTCGCGACAAAGGCGCCGATCGCCATGGAAAGCGCCAGCATAATAGATAGCTGCGCGGTGCGCTTGCGCGCTTCATCCGCAGCCGCGCGGATCTTGGTCTGCGCCTCGTTTGCCTGCGCGACCAGGGTGTCGACCCGTTTTTCCGCGTCAGCCTGGCTGATGCCGGCTCGCGCCGACACGAGCTGCGCCAGATAAGTCCGATCCTCGGGCGCCAGCGCGACCTTTCCGTCCTGGATGCTGTGCGCCACGATCCGCACGGCTTCAGACCGATAGTCGGTCCGTGCAGTGTCGGGCGCTCCGGCCGACCGGAACATCGAATCGACGACGTACCCGAGCGGGTCGGCAGTTGCGCCGGTCGCGCTCTGCACCCCGGCCTGGGCGGCGCCCGTGGCGGCACCGGCCGCGACGTCGGTCACGCCTTTCGCCGCGGCGCCGACACCAGCCATCGTTATCGAGCCGAGCAAGACGGCGCCGGCCACGGTCGCGAGCGACCAGGCCAGCAGGCCATGCGCCGTGTCGCGAAACCCGACCTCGTGCGTATGCAACCCCGTCCACTTCGTGCGGAGCCGTCCGGCCAGGAACCCGCCGAGGGCGGAGGACAGCCATTGCACCACAACCAGCCAAATGACGGCGGAGAGGCCCAGGGTCGTGGCCGTCACGCCCGCCCCATACCACGGCGAGATCACCGAGAGGCCGATGCCGCTGCCGAGCAGCAGGAGAATAAGCGTGATCGCTACCGCCGCGATCGCGCCGGCGAAGATCGCACCCCAGGAGACCGCCGTTGCCGCCACCTCTTCCTCCTCCGCGGTGACGACGGCGACGCCGACGCGCGGCGTATCGAATGTGGTTGTCATCGCGCTGCCCCTCAATGCCAGAGAAGCGCGAGCAAGATGATGATCGGAATCGGCACGCCCAGCAGCCAAAGCAAAATCCCGCGACCCATGTTGATCCTCCATCCGGTTGTCGTGTGCGAGTTGCCTGCATGTCTAAGGCGCCAGGGCCGCGCTTGTTCCCCCGACGGTATCGCGCCGGCCGCTGCACGGCGCGCGGCGCAGCCGGCGACAATATTCGTCGGTGCGCGCCGAATTTGCGGAACGACACGCGCGGCTCCGCATTCAGTTTGGAGGCGTTCAAAAATAGGTTCGACGGTAGCGGCCGGCTGGATGGCCGCAGCGCGGATCTGCGCCCTCACTCTTGCAGGCAAGGGATCGAAGACATGGCGAAGAAAGCATCCTCGAATGGCCGCAAGCCCGCTGCGCTGGGCGATCAATCCATCATTCGTGGCGAGGGCGGCGAGACCCATCAGCTGGCCGGCGGTCCGGTGCCGGCGCTGACGACGCAGCAGGGCATCCCGGTCGCCGACGATCAGAACTCCCTGAAGGTCGGCCCGCGCGGCCCCACCACGCTCGAGGATTTCCATTTCCGCGAGAAGCTTTTCCATTTCGACCACGAGCGCATCCCCGAGCGCGTCGTCCACGCCCGCGGCTTCGGCGCCCACGGCTTCTTCGAGACCTACGAGCCGCTCGCCGACCTCACGCGCGCCGACCTCTTCCAGCGCGCGGGGGAGCGCACGCCCGCCTTCGTCCGCTTCTCCACTGTCGCCGGCAGCAAGGGTTCCGCCGACCTCGCGCGCGACGTGCGCGGCTTCGCCGTGAAGCTCTACACGAAGCAGGGCAACTGGGACATCGTCGGCAACAACATCCCGGTGTTCTTCATCCAGGACGCCATCAAGTTCCCCGATCTCATCCACGCCGCCAAGGAGGAGCCCGACCGCGGCTTCCCGCAGGCCCAGACCGCGCACGACAATTTCTGGGATTTCATCTCGCTCAATCCCGAGAGCATCCACATGGCGCTGTGGATCATGTCCGACCGCACGATCCCGCGCTCCTTCCGCTTCATGGAGGGCTTCGGCGTGCATACCTTCCGCCTGGTGAACGCCGAGGGCAAGTCGACCTTCGTCAAGTTCCACTGGAAGCCGAAGCTCGGCCTGCAGTCGGTGGTCTGGAACGAGGCGGTGAAGATCAACGGCGCCGATCCCGACTTCCATCGCCGCGACCTCTGGGACGCCATCCAGTCCGGCAACCTCCCGGAGTGGGAGCTGGGCCTGCAGCTCTTCGACGAGGACTTCGCGGGCAAGTTCGCCTTCGACGTGCTCGATGCCACCAAGATCGTCCCCGAGGAGGAGGTGCCTGTGCGCCGCGTCGGCCGCCTCGTGCTCGACCGCTGCGTCGACAACTTCTTCGCGGAGACCGAGCAGGTCGCCTTCTGCACGCAGAACATCGTGCCCGGCATCGATTTCACCAACGATCCGCTGCTGCAGGGCCGCAACTTCTCTTATCTCGATACGCAGCTGAAGCGTCTCGGAAGCCCGAACTTCACCTACCTTCCCGTCAACGCGCCGAAATGCCCCTTCCACACCCTGCAGCAGGACGGCCACATGGCCTTCGCCAATCCGAAGGGCCGTGCCAACTACGAGCCTAACTCCTGGGGCGGCGCCGAGGGCGGCCCGCGCGAGGCGCCCGACCTGGGCTTTCAGTCCTATGCGGCCGAAGACAAGGGGCCGAAGCTCCGCCTGCGCTCCGAGACGTTCGCCGATCACTACAGCCAGGCGCGCCAGTTCTACGCCAGCCAGACCGAGACCGAGCAGGGCCACATCGCCGCCGCCTTCGCCTTCGAGCTCAGCAAGGTGGAGACGCCGGCGATCCGCGCGCGCATGGTCGCCCACCTCCTGAACGTCCACGAAGACCTCGCCGCCAAGGTGGCCGAGGGCCTGCGACTGAAGGACATGCCGAAGCCGGCGGAGCCCGCCCGTCCGGTGAAGAAGAACCTGAAGCCGTCGCCGGCGCTTAGCATTTTGCAGAACGGCCCCGGCAGCTTCAAAGGCCGCAAGCTCGGCGTCCTCGTCACCGACGGCCTCGATGCCGATCTCCTGCAGGCGCTACAGGAGGCGGCCGACGCCGAGGGCGCCCTCATCAAGCTCATCGCGCCGCAGATCGGTGGCGTAGAGGCCGCCGGCGGCGGCTGGATCCCGGCCGACGAAAAGCTCGACGGCGCCCCGTCCGTGCTGTTCGACGCCGTCGCCCTCCTCCCATCGGAGGCCGGCGCGCAGCTGCTGGCGGCCCTGCCGGCGGCGCGCGATTTCGTCGCCGACGCCTTCGCCCATTGCAAGTTCATCGGCTGCGCGGCAGCGGCTGCCCCCCTGCTCGACAAGGGCGGCATCGTACGCGACGCCGGGGTCGTCGAGCTCGGCGCCGGCGACGCCGCGGCCTTCATCGCGTCCTGCCGCGCCCTGCGCTTCTGGGACCGGGAGGCGGCGCTCAAGGCGGCGGCGCGGCAGACGCGCCGCCGCCTAGTCTAGCGACGCTGCCACGCCGACGTAGCACAGACAGAGACCGCCACGACGCCCATGTCCTCAGGGCGAGCGGCTGGAGCAGGGTTGGCCTGTCCACCGCAAGCTCGCGGCCGACGGAGACACCGACGTCATCGCCGGTTTCGCGGGCCGCGGGTCGCCGCTGTCGACAGCCGTGTCGAGATAGACAACCGGGTCGATCGGCCAGCAGGTGAAGCTGCGCTCCTCGCTGAAGAACCCGTGCTTGCTGATCGGCGCGAGGCTCTCCGGCAAGGCCAGCGGAACGGCCCGCTTCATGTCTTGCGCATCCAGAATAGGGCAGGCGTAGGACCGGCCGACAAAAACCAGCAAGGCGCCTTCCTCCGGCAATCCCGGCGGGCGCGCGCCGGTTTCCGGCTCCGGTTTCAAGGACGCCAAATCGATCTGGGCGAGGAAATGCAAGGGTGTTCCGTCGACATCGTTCGGCCAAGTGAAATCACGGGGTGCATGGGGGGCGCCGCCGAGCCAGGACGAGACGCTCCGGGACGTCTCATAGGGAGCGCGGAGCTGCAACGCCCAGGCAGCCAATCGGTGCGCGCGGTCTTCCGTCCCGGCGCGCGCCAAAAATTCGGCCGCGACGTCGGCGCCGGTAAGTTCGCGTTCCGCGCCTCGACCGTTCTTGCCGCGTCGGAGCTTTTCGAGCCATCGAAACATAGGAGACTAGCCCCCTGCACTCGGGGCCTCATTAGACGGAAATGATGAAAATTCGCTTTAAGCGGCAGCGCACCCCTGTCTCCCAACGTCGTCGCCACCAGGGAATTCCCCCGCCCCTTGTGGGCGGGGGGAAGGGGGCGGGGTCTCGCGCCGGCAGGCGCGAACAATTCCCGCGGCAACGACAGACAAACCCAAGAAGAACGCTTGACTCCGCACCCGGATTCAATGCCTATAGCCGCCATGATCCGCTCGGTCCACTTCTTACGACTATCTCGACTTCAGCGATTGCCTCGCTGAAGACGCCGGACCTTTGAGCCGCGGCGGCGGTAACACCGTCGCTTCCTGAGTCTCCAGCAACGTCTGACACGCGCCTCCACCTGTTCGCGCGCGCGTGTTCGATCTGCGCTGTCGATCCGGCAGAGTCAGCGACCGTAGCGACGCTCTCCGTCGTTCGCCAAGCACCGCAACCGTTGAAGATCACCATGCAACGCCCCCGTAGCCCAATTGGTAGAGGCGTCGGTCTCAGATACCGAAGGTTGCTGGTTCGAATCCAGCCGGGGGCACCACTGCGGGTCCGCAGCGTCCGTCTACGCCAAGCGGCAGAGCGGCGAGGCTTAAACCCTCGCGGTTTCTGGTTCGAATCCAGAGGCGGACACCGCGCGCGTAGCCCAATCGGCAGGAGGCGCCTCCCTCAAAGCGAGGACAGTGGGGGTTCGAATCCCCCCGCGCGCACCATTGCGATGACCGTTCCCGCGCCCGTAGGCCCAACCGGCAGAGGCGCCGGCCCGAGATGCCGGAGGTTGCAGGTTCGAATCCTGCCGTGCGCACCAGCTCCTGGTATCGCTGCGGGGCCTAGCGATTGCATCAGCGTCCGACCCCGAAACTGTGTCTGCGACAACAAGCCGATGCTTAAACAGGACAGGTCATAAGAATCAGATCGCCGGAGTAGCGCACCGATTCGTGTGCAGCCGCACGGCTGCGCTTCACCACACTGAAACCAACCCGCTCGTACAGTGCGACGGCGCGCGTATTCTGTTCAAAGACGATAAGGCTTAGCGCTGACAAGCCCGCAGCTTGGGCGCGCGAGTGCGCAAATGAAAGCAGCTTCGTTCCGACGCCATGGCTCCGATAGTTCGGGAGAACGGCGATCGTGTTCAGATGAAACGTCGCTCGCGCGTCAAGACGCTCAGACGGCTCAACCAAATAGCGGCGATCGTCGCGCAACAGGGGATCGGCAGGATCCAGCGCCTCGTCGTCCATGGGATAGGCGTTGAGGAAACCGACAACCCGGCCTCGATGCACTGCAACCCAGCAATTCTCGTAGGATTTGGTAGTGCCAATTCGACGGAGCCGACGCTCTACGATCTCATTGGTTGGGAGGGCCGGTATGGCACCCTGGTATATGGCATCGAGGAGACCGCTACCTGCCATAATGGCGAGCTGCGCCAGGTCAGGGATCTCCTCTGCTGCGGCAGCCCGCAACTCGACCTCCAGCGCGCCACGTACGCCGCGGCAATGCTCGCAGAGGCAACGGGCGCTTTGTTGACGCTTACTCACGATACATAGGTCGACGTCTTGCAGATGTGCGCGCTTCCCCACGCTGTGAAGGATCGCCGCCGGAAACCAAGCGCGGACCGGCGCCTGCTGTTCGCGCCCGCACTCGGCGTCCAGAAGAAGCGTCATCGAGGGTTCCACCGCCAGCTGAGGGCGAGTCCCGTCCTGTGCGATGGATGGGCATCACGACGCTGCCCGGGCTCGTCGAGCTCGCGCAGCGCATTCTATCGACCAGTGGCCGCTTGCCTCGCAAGCTAGAATATTTCCGAACATATGGTTTATTGCGTTGCAAGGTAAGCATTAGTTACGGACGACCGCGTACAATACCCGGGAATTCTATCCAGACGGGCGCGGCAAAAGTGTGATAAGAATCACATTGGAGTGTTCGAAACGGGCGCAATCTTCGTTTCGAAGGTCCGCTTGCTCGGTCAAGAGCGGCGTGAGCAATAGGGTGAGATCGAAATCGGACCGCCCTGAAAGACCTGTCGGCTTGGCACACGGGGGTCAAAGGCGATGGTCAACGGTGGAAATGGATACCAGCTGCAACGTGGCAATACCAAGATCGCGTGCGAGCGCGAGGAGAAGTTTTTCACTGTCGCCCTGAAAGGCAAGGACGATGAGCCACGCATACGGGAGCTGCTCTCGCAGGGCAAAGCGACCGCTCGAAGACTCGGACGGACGGACCTCAAAGTTGAGGTGGCGGCCGCAGGCGATCTTGGCCCACTCATAGAGAAGCTCAGCGCGAGCGGGCTCGTCTGTCAGCACGCTTACCGGCCGGTCGGTTACCCCGGCACCCGCTTCTACATGGGAGACCAGGTCTGCGTCAGAGTCGCAGACAGCGTGGGATTCGGCGGTGCTCAGGACCTGCTCGAAAGCCGCGGCATTCTCCGGGAAACGGTGCGGAAGCTCCTGGGACCGGGCTGCACGGTGGTCGGACGGTTGAGGGATACCAAGCAGTTCGATGCGTTCACGCTGGCCGCCGAACTCCGGCAGCAGCAGGGGGTCATCTACGCCGAACCGGACACGATCGAGCGCTTTCAATCCTATCCTGCGGCGCCGCCGGCGGGCGGTCCTGCGACCCCTGTTCAGCACTTGACCGCCTCCCAGTGGTATCTGGACAGCCCCCAGCTCCTGCAGACGGAGCCACAGCTCGCCGGCGATCTCCTTCCGGATGCCGGCATATCCGTCCACGCCGCCTGGGCGAAGATGCAGAGCAGGGGGCGGCCCGACGTGGTCGTCGGCATCATCGACGAGGGCTTCGACCTCTCGCATCCGGATCTGGACAATGCGCGTCTGAAAAAAGCCCTGAATTTCGAAGGTGTCGCACTCGGACCCATCGACGACGATCCGCGGCATGAGAGCGCAGGGCATGGGACGCCCTGCGCCGGACTCGCTATCGCCGGCAGCGCCAACGCAGGCGTGTTCGGCGTGGCGCCGGAATGCGGATTCGTCGTCGCCCGCAAGAACCTCGGAACCAACGTCTCGAACCTGCGGGAGGCCTTCGCGCAGGTGGGGGACCTGGTCGACGTGCTCTCCTGGAGTTACTCGATCGTGCCGTCCAACGTGCCGCTGCCGCAGGCGATCGAAGAAATATTCACGGAACTGAGCCAAACCGGGGGGCCCAATAGAAACGGGTGCGTGCTGTGTTTCGCCGCCGGCAACTGGAATGCGCCGCTGGACCAGTTCGTGACGAACCTGCAATGGCGCAAGTTTCCGGCGGCGGATTCGCCGATCGAAGAACCACCGTACACCGGTCAGTGCCTCAACGGCTACGCGACGCATCCGGGCGTCTTGGCCATCTCGGCTTGCACGAGCACGGGACGGCGCGCCCGCTACAGCAACTTCGGCCCTGCCGTGGCGCTCTGCGCGCCGAGCAACAACTACGACCCCCTCTCCGCCGATCCCTTCGGCCATCAGGCGGCATTGGAGGGCCTGGGCATCGTGACCACCGACAATGAAGCGGAAGGCAAAGGATACAACCCCGGCAGCATCTACACCGGACTGAAGGGCGGGACGGCTTTTGGCGGGACGTCTGCGGCGACGCCTCAAGTGGCGGGCGTGGCGGCGCTCGTCCGCTCCGTCAATCCGCAGTTGTCGGCTGAGAGAATCCGCGGTCTGCTGAAGGACACGGCGACGAAGATAGGACAGGAAGCCGGCGGCGACGCCGCACCGGGAACAGACGGAGCGTACCGGCAAGAGCATTCCGACTATTTCGGCCATGGGCGGGTGAACGCAGCGAAGGCGGTCGAGGCGGCGTTCGCAACGCTACCGTGATCCGGCGCGAGATTGAAAATGGGATGACGCATGCCGGCCGACGAGGAAAGTGAGCTCTCGCAGACCCATCGTCGCTTGATCGTGGTGATGCACGCGGACGCGGCCGGCTTCACGCGGCAGTCTGAACGGGACGAGGAATGGACGTTCAAGACCCTCCGTGATTATCGCGACGTCTTCTCAAGCCGGATCGCAGAGCATCGGGGCCAGACCAGGGAGATAAGAGGCGACGGGATCTTGGCCGAGTTCTCCAGCACCGTCGATGCGGTGCTGGCCGCGGGGGCCATCCAATCGGAGCTTGGGCGTCGCAATCAAGCGCAGCCGCGCCATCGCCGGCTGAACTTCCGCATCGGGATCCATGTCGGCGAGGCCGTTACCGGCGAGAACGAGATCTTCGGCGATGTCATCAACGTTGCCGCCCGGGTTCAAAAGCACACACCGCCCGGGGAGGTGTGCATTTCCTCCCTCGTGCGCAGCCTTATCGGCGAGCGCCTGCCCTTGCTGCGATACAAGGCGCATATGGACCAACGGGTCCGCAATCATGCCGATTCCGTCGACATCTACCGCGTCGTTTGGCTGGAGCCCAAGAGCTCCCCGGCAGGCGAAAGCCTCAAAACCGGTCCCTGGTCGCAGCTCGAGCGGCGCCCGTCTGTCGGCGTTCTGGTCTTCGAGGATCATACCAAGAATCGGGCGCATCAGTTCATCGGCGAAAGCCTGACCGAAGATACGATCGCCCAGCTCTCGCGTTTCCGCACGATATCCGTGCTCGGGTGCCCGCTGGCTCGTCATGAGGGGGGCGCGGATTCGCTTTCGCATATCGCGTCGGAGAACGGTGTCCAGTATGTCGTCAGGGGCAGCATCGTCGAGACCGACAGCCGCTTGCGCATCTTCGTTCAGCTCATCGACGGCGACACGGAGAAGACCATCTGGGGCGACCAATACCACGAGTCCGCCGAGCACGTCTTCGACCGCCAGCGCGACGTCGTCCATCGGGCGGTGAGCACCTTGGCGAGACGTATCGCCGAGGATCGCCACTATCGGGGTGAGACAATCGGCCAGAACGCCCTCAAGGCCTGGGACCTGTGCGACCGCGGCGACGATCTCAGCTACGTTTGGAAGGCGGAGGACGATCGCCAGGCCCTGGAGTACTTCCTGCGTGCGATCGAGCTGGATTCGAGCTACGCGCGCGCCCACGCCGGGGCGGCCGCCATCTATCACTCGCGCAACCTGATCTCGCCCGGCAATCCGACGAACGAGGAGGACCTGAAGAAGGCGGGCTGGCACGCCAAGGAAGCCATAAGGCTCGACCCCCTCGATTCTCGCAATCACGTGTACCTCGGTTGGTGGTACCTGCTGAACCGGCGGTTCGAGCGCGGCGAGCATCACTTCGAGCGGGCCGGCGAACTGAATCCGCACGACGCCACGACTCTCATCGCCCGGGCGCAAGCTTGCGCCTACCTTGGCCGCGGCGAGGATGCGCTGCGCTTGGCGCGTCAAGCGCTTGACCTGGTTCCATACCAGCCCGACGACTACTACCACGTGTATTTGGCGACCGTTTACTTCGCCGTCAGGGATTACGATCGCACTCTCGGTGCTGTGGCCGCTGCGCGCGACCTGCTTCCGGAGGTCGGGGCGTGGAGAGTTGCGGCCAATGTTCACCTCGGCCGGATTCAAGACGGCGAGGCGGCGGCTCAAGAATTCGTGTCTCACGTGCGTGCGCGGTGGGCGGGCCCGTCAAGTCCGGACCCGCAGCAGATCGTCGATTGGCTCGACGAGATCATCATGTTCAAGAATTCGTCCGATCGCGAGCATCTCTTCGGGCCCTTGAGCAAAGTGGGACTACCGCGGCCGAGGGCCAATGGCGCCCGGCGGGAGGCGTAGCCTCGGCGCGCGGCAGTCTCGGCTCGCGTTCACCCGCCCCACGTTCCGCCGTACTGGCTAGCGTTTGCAACCGGATGCCGCGCCTTCGCCAAGCGAAGAGAGTTTCCCGGAGCCCATCGCCAGAATATCCCTGATCGCGTTGGGATCTCCCTCAACGATCCGGGGGTCTTCGGGCAGGATGAGATGCCTGGTCGTAATCGTGTCTTCGACGACGACGATCCGCACGTTCACGAGATTGGATACGTCGATGGTCTTTGCAGTCATCGTTCCGATCGGATCGTTGATAAGCGCAAGGCGCAGCGTAGGGTTGGTCCAGGAATCGACGATCAGCTGTCCAAGCTTCTCGTAATCCGTATTCAGAATATTGATTCTCGGCATGACTCGGACTCCTCTCCTGTCCCATTATGTTGGGCAATATTCCCCTGCCGGCGGCAAGTGTAGCCGGGAACTGAACTCGTCGTCCATCCCTCGGGGATCGGAGTCATGCAACGACTGTGCGGCCGCATCGCGCCCCTGATCACGGACCCGCTTGCCGAGCGGACGATCGTCGAACGACTGGCTGGATGCGATGCCCTCGAGGTTCTGGCGGCCCTGCGCGTGCTGGAGCAGTGGGGTCTGCTGAACCGCTTCCTACAGGGCGGCGATATGCATGTGCGTTGGCGCGATCAGTCCGTCGCAGCGATCGCGCCGAAGGTGCTGCCGCTCCTCGATGAGCGCGTCGATGAACTCGCCCGGCTCGGCACCGATCGCGATTGCCCGGTCCATGTCGTGGTTGCCCTGCCCATGGAGGAGGGACAGGACTCCGGCGGCGGGCACCTGCGCCCGCTGAGGCTGCTGGCAGCGGGCCGGGGCACGTCACTGGGGAATGCCATCCTCGGCGGGCTCGCCGAAGCCGCCGAGACCATCAGCGCCATGCATAGAGGCAACGAAGCAACAGTGCAGGCGCCTTTCGCGCAGCTCGGCCAGCGCGCCGTACGGGCCGGCGATCTTCTCCTCTTTAGCAGTGCCCAGTATCGCGAGCGAGGCGAACGGGATCATCGTCGTCACGGCGGGAACGAGGTGCCGCCACCGGTCGACGATGCAACCCACATCGACTGGGTGGAGGCTCGCGCCCTGCACGATGCAGCAACCTGGCAGATCCCCGCTGCCTGCTGCTACCTGCGGTATCGTTGGAAGACGGGCGACATTCCTTTCTGCCAGGCGGATACCAACGGCTGCGCCGTGGGAGCAACACGCGATCATGCGATCCTCAAGGCCCTGCTCGAACTGGTTGAGCGCGATGCCGTCGCGATCTGGTGGTACAATCGGCTGCAGCGGCATGCTCTGGACCTGGACGACCTGGGACAGGCTACCGTCCTCGCCATGCGCGCCTGGCTGGAGAACTGCGGGCGCTCCCTGCATGTGCTCGATCTCAGCGGCGATCTGCCGATCTTTGTCGCGGCCGCGATTTCCGCAGAACTGCCCGGCCAGCGGATCGCCTTCGGCTTCGGCTCTCATTTCGATCCGGCCCAAGCCGTGCTCGCCGCCGTGATGGAGATGCATCAATTCTTCGCTCAGGCAACCCTGCTCGAACGCCTGGAGAGGGAGGGTCGCGCGGTGAAGCTCAGCAGCGATGTCGTCGACATGATGACATGGTGGCGCGGTCAAAGTCTCGCCTACAATTCCCACCTCGTGCCGAGCGAGATATCCGTGCCGCGGGTGCCTTACCTGAGTGGTCACGTGGCCCCGGAAACCGCCGTCGCCCGCCTCGTGGAGGAATTGCGGCGCCGCGGTCTGACGCCACTCGTGCTGGATATCACGCGGGCTGATCTGGATGTGCCCGCCGTTCGCGTCGTCGTGCCGGGCCTGCGCCCGTGGTGGGCTCGCTTTGCGCCGGGAAGGCTCTATCAGATACCGGTGGCGCTGCGATGGCTGGCGCATCCCCTCGCCGAAGACGACCTGAACCCCGTACCGATGTTCATCTAGGAGGGCAGCAGCGCGACTCTGTCGCTCAATGCCGCCATGACGCTCCCGCGGAATATCGCCCCTCAATCCATCCACGCCCCGCCCGTCACGCACACCGCCTCGCCCGTCATGAAGCGCGCCAGGTCGCTGGCGAGGAACACCACCACGTCGGCCACGTCCTCCGGCTCCTCGATGCGGCCGAGCGGCGTCAGCGACACGTATTCCGCGCGCACCTTGGCCGCCGTCATGTTGCGCAGGCCCGCCTCCCACACCAGCTCGCGGTCCTGCATGGAGGTGCGCACATAGCCGGGGCACACGCAGTTCACGCGGATGCCGTCGCCGCCCACCTCCTTGGCGAGCGATTGCGTGAAGCCCACCACCGCGAACTTGCTGGCGCAGTAGTGCGCCAAAAGCGGCGCGCCCGTCTTGCCGGCCATCGAGGCCGTGTTGACGATGACGCCCTTCGCCCCCGCCTTCTGCCAGCGCCGCACCGCCGCGCGGTTCGAGAGGAAGATGCCCTTGGCGTTCACGTCCATGTTGGCGTCCCACTCGGCCTCGGTGAGATCGACCACGCGGTTCATGGTGGAGATGCCGGCATTGGCGCAGACGATGTCGAGCCCGCCGAAGGCCGCGATCGCGGCGTCGAACACCTTGTCCGTCGCCGCCGCGTCGGTCACGTCGAGCCGCTGCGCCGTGGCGCCGCCGCCCACCTCCGCCGCCAGC
>DATIXH010000131.1:0-8720 GCA_035518775.1 Candidatus Acidiferrum sp. | reverse complement strand
ATCGGAAGCGGCCAGCAGGTCGACATCCTTCCCGCTCTGGCGCAAGGCTTCGAGGATTGCATCTTCGAGAGAACCATGGGTGTAGTGCGCGGCGACGCGTTGCTCGGTGTCCAATTGCGGCTCCTTCATGGCGCTTTGCCTGTTTACCATATACATAGTTCCAATCCCCACCCAAGGGAGCCCCTGTCATGGCCGTTCATTCCGAGACTGGCGCCCCGGACCCGATCAATCCCATGGGAACCGACGGATTCGAATTCGTCGAGTACACGGCCCCCGATGCCAAGGCGCTGGGCCGCCTCTTCGAGACCATGGGTTTCCAGGCGATCGCCCGCCATCGCGCCAAGCAGGTGACGCTCTATCGCCAGGGAGATATCAATTTCATCGTCAATGCCGAGCCTGACAGCTTCGGCCAGGCCTTCGCTCGGGTGCATGGACCGAGCGCCTGCGCCATGGCCTTCAGGGTCAAAGATGCCGCCGCCGCCTTCAAGCGCGCGGTCGACCTCGGCGCCCGGCCGGTACCCCAGAAGACCGGGCCGATGGAGCTCAATATCCCGGCGCTGGAAGGCATCGGCGGCAGCCTCATCTATCTCGTCGACCGCTACGGCAGCCGCGGCTCGATCTATGACGTCGACTTCGTCGGCCTGGGGGGTGGGCTGGATCCGCTGCCGAACCCGGCCGGGCTCGGGCTCTCCTATGTCGATCATCTGACCCACAACGTGCATCGGGGCAGGATGGACGTCTGGGCCGACTTCTACGCCCGCCTCTTCGACTTCCGCGAAATCCGCTACTTCGACATCGAAGGCAAGCTGACGGGGCTCAAGAGCCGAGCCATGACCAGCCCCTGCGGTAAGATCCGCATCCCCATCAATGAGTCCGCCGACGACAAGAGTCAGATCGAGGAATATCTCGCCGCCTATCGCGGCGAGGGCATCCAGCACATCGCACTGGGAAGCGATGATATCCACGCCAGCGTCGAGGGGTTGACCCGGCGCGGGGTCAGGTTCATGGCCCCGCCGCCCGCCACCTATTACGACAATCTCGCGACCCGCCTTCCTGACCATGGCGAGGATGTCGCGCGTCTGGCCCGCAGCGGCATATTGCTGGACGGTGCGCCGGGCGGCGGGCTGCTGCTGCAGATCTTCACCGAGACCGTCATCGGCCCCATCTTCTTCGAGATCATCCAGCGCAAGGGCGACGAGGGCTTCGGCGAAGGCAACTTCCGCGCCCTCTTCGAATCGATCGAGCTCGACCAGATCCGCCGCGGCGTGCTGAAGGCCTGACGCGCCGCTTGCTCCGCGACACGCGCTCCCGCTAGTCTTCCGCCCGTCACGCGGACGGGCTCGGGGGACTCATGAAGAGCGGACATCTCATTGCCTGTGCGATTGCGGCGCTCGCGGCGATCGTCGGCGGCGAAGCGTCGGCGGCCGCGCCGAGCTTCGATTGCGCCAAGGCCGGCAACTGGGCGGAGAAGCAGATCTGCGCGAACGACGAGCTGGCCGCGCTCGACGCCTGGTTCGCCCCGCTCTACGGCCAGGTCGCGCAGCGGCTGACCGGCAAGGACGTCGACGCGCTGAAGGCGAAGCGCAAGGCCTGGCTGAAGACGCGCAACGACTGCAAGGCCGAGCCCGACGGCACCGCCTGCCTCAAGGCGCGCTATCTGGAGTTCACTGCTGATCTGGAGAAGCAGTTCGCGGAGCTAGTCGGCGGCGGTGGCGGCGCGGTCGCCACGGCCACCGCGCCGGCCGGCAAGCAGCCGCTCGCGGAGTGCGCCGGCAAGGCCGATGCGGCGTCCTGCCTCGAGCAGCTCGTCGAAGGCGAGGAAGCCAAGCTCGCAGACGCCGAGGCCAAGGCCGGCGACGCCGCGGCGCAGCGCGATCAGGCCGATCAGAACGCCCATTCGGCCGACCGCCTCGCCGAGGTCAACGTCGCTTGGCGCGCCTATCGCAATGCCGAATGCAAGCGGAGACAGCAGGCCGGTGCCGACGCCGATGCCACCGCAGCCTATTCGGCCTGCCTCGTCGAATTGACCCGTACCCGCGTGCGCGAATTGCAGATGTAGGGGCGGGCTGCGCCCGCCCGCGGGCGCGCCGCGCGCCCCTACAGACCGTCTCGGGGCATCCGCACACGCCAGTTGCGCGCGAAGATGCGCGTCTCGCCCTCATGGGCATCGAGCGTGGCAGTCAGCTCGAAGTGGGTGCGGGTGCAGCGCAGCTCCGTCGTCGTGTCCGTACGAATTTGCCAGTCGCCGCGCCGGCGGCCCATCTCGAAGCGGGTCCAGCAGCGGGCGCTGGCGGGATCACCGTCGGTGATCTCGTAGAACACGTCGCCGGTCTCCTGACAGACGAGATCGATGTCCTGGAGATGCAGGATGCCGCCATCGCGCGGCAGCTGCACTGTCGTCGTGCCCTTCAGGAAATTGCGCGTGACGATGCGGTTGGCGTCGCGGCCTTCCATCAGATAGCGATGGGGCGGGTGGGCCGCCGCCTCAGGTGCGCCGAACGGCGCCAGCGTTGCATCGGCGGCGCGCGGCGGGCGGACCGGCAGCAGCAGGCCGCTGGGGCCGGCGACGATCGTCAGCGTCGCCGGCTCGGGCGACGGCCAGGCCACTGGCCAGTAGGCGTTCGATATCGAGATCGCGATCCGATGCCCGGCCGGAAAGGCATGGGCGACGGTCTCCAGCGGCACGCGCACGCGGTAGCGCTGGCCCGGCACGAGCGGCTCGACATGCTCATGGCTGTTCCGATGAGTCAGATTGAGCAGGCCGTAGGTGACGCGGAAGGCGCTGCCATCGGTCGCGACGTCGTTGAGTCGCACGGCGACGAGGCCGTTCGGCTTGTCCGACGCCAGCTCCAGCTCGACGATCGGCTCGCCCAGAATCTCCAGCCGATCGGCCAGCGGCTCCCAGAGGAACAAGAGCGAGCCGCCGTCATCGGCGCGCTGGTCGGTGGCGAATTCCGCGCCGTGGCCGTAGCGGCCGATCTCGCCGGCGGTCAGGCCGACGGTCTGCGGCGAGGCCAGCGGCAGCGGCGTCTCCTTGCCGGCGCGCGCGGCCAGCTTGCCCGGATTGAGCGCGAGCCGCCGCGGCTTGATGCGCGGCGACGGCCACTGCTCTTCCGCCACCCAGCGGCCGGGGCGCTCGGCGTAGGAGGCGGCCGGCGGCACGGGCTCGGGCATCCACACCCGCAGCATCGGCTCCTTCATGATGCCGGTGTCCACGCCCTTCAGCCAGTGGTCCCACCAGCGCAGCGATTCCTGCAGCCAGCCGATGGCCGGGCCGGGTCGCCCGTTGTGCGGGAAGTTGTGCGCCCACGGCCCGATCAGGCCCTTGCGCGGCCCATTCAGACCGGCGAGCAGGCGCGGGATCGCGGCCGCATAGTTGTCGGCCCAGCCGTTGACGGCATAGACGGGCACCTCGATGCGGCTGAAGTCCTCGCAGACCGAGCCGTGCTTCCAGTAGGCGTCGCGCCGCTGATGCTCGAGCCAGGGAATCACCCAGGGCTGCAGGTTCGCGAGCCGCGCCATCCACATCTCGCGCCAACGCTCGCCCACGATCTCCGGATCGGGCGGAGTCGAGGCATGGGAGAACATGACCGCACCCCAATCGGGGTTATCCTTGGTCATGCAGCCGCCCATGTAGTGCACGTCGGTGGCGTAGCGGTCGTCGGTCGAGCCGAGGCTGATGATGGCCTTGAGCGCCGGCGGCCGCCGCGCCGCCACCTGCAAGGAATTGAATCCGCCCCAGGACATGCCGACCATGCCGACCGCGCCGCTGCACCAGGGCTGGGCCGCGAGCCAGGCGATCACTTCCAGCGCGTCGTCCTGCTCCTGCTTCGTGTATTCGTCCGCAATCAGGCCGTCGCTGTCGCCGGTGCCACGGATGTCGACGCGTACCCCGGCATAGCCGTGGCCGGCGACGTAGCGGTGCATGGGATCATCGCGCAGCCGCATGGAATCGCGCTTGCGATAGGGCAGGTATTCGAGCAGCGCCGGAACCGGATCGGCTTCGGCATCCTCGGGCAGCCACAGGCGCGCCGCTAGGCGCGTGCCGTCGGCGAGCGGAATCCACGCGTTCTCGATGATGCGGACGCGGCGGGGAAACTCGGTGACCACATGCATGCTCGACGACGCTCCTCGCAGGACGACAATCGGCATCGCACGGCGAGAGAGGCTTGCGAGCGATCGCGCGGGAGAAAATAGTGCAATCGCGCCGGCTCAGGAAGGGCCGCACGCCGGGGGAAGGTACTCGCATGCGACGCATTGCATTGTTGCTGTGGTTGCTGGGACTGACGGCGACGACCACCGTCGCCTTCGCCGCGGACTGGAAAACGATCATCACGCCGCCGGACCGGAGCCGTCTCGACCGGCTTGCGGAGTCGATCAGGAAAGGTGACGCGGCCGCTGCCGCGTCAAATCCGGCGCCGGCGGACACCAAAGTCCTGCGCGCGATCCTCGATCTGCCGAATCGCCCCGTCGCCGTCGACCAGCTGGCGGGAAACTGGCGGTGCCGCACGATCAAGGTCGGCGAGATTCTCGTCGTCTATTCCTGGTTCAAGTGCCGCATCGCTGCCACCGACGATGGGCTTCGGCTCGAGAAGATTTCGGGCTCGCAACGACTGAGCGGAGGGCTCTACGCCGACGGTCCGACTCGCCTGGTGCTGCTCGGCGCCGGCACGGTCAACGACGAACCACCCGTGCCCTATAGCGCGCTTGCCGGCGACGGCCGGCCCGCGGATCCCGACGCCGACACGGTCGGTGTGCTCACGCAGCCCGCGCCGGATCGCCTGCGGATCGTCTTTCCGTTCCCGCGCTACGAATCGATCTACGACGTGATGGAGCTGAGGCGGTAGGCGGTCCGGCGGAGCCGGGGGCCCGGCTCGGCCTCAGTGCTGGGTGTTCGGCTTCCGGATGGTCCAGGAGGCCAGCAGGTCGGGATCGTCGATGACCTCGTCGGTCGCGTGCAGCGTGTAGCGCCCGGGCTCGGCCGGCCGGATCGCCTCCAGCGCGGGCGGCATGTTCCAGGTCTGGCCCGCATGCGCGCCATGGAGCTCGATCAGGATGCCATCGAGCGATGCCGACAGGATGACGCCGTGGAGCTGCTGCCGTTGACTCTCCCGCCCGTAGGGATCGAGGAAGGTCAGGCCGACGAGGATGTACTTGCCGACATAGCTGGCCGCGAGCGCCTCGTCGAACGGGGGCCGGACGGCAGCGTCGGAGGGCATGGCGGTTTCGCTCCTGCGAGGAATGCACTATCGTGGGCGCAACCCATGGTGCCGCAATGACATTTCCGTATTGTTAACGGGACTGAAACATATGGGCAGCTATCTGCGACCGGCGGAGTTGACAGAGGCGCTGGCGGCGCTGGCCGCCGGTCCGCGAGTCATCCTGGCGGGCGGCACGGACTATTACCCCGCCCGCGTCGGCCAGCCCCTCGACGACGACCTGCTGGACATCACGGCGCTGCCGGACTTGCGGCGGATCGCCGACGAGCGTGCCCACTGGCGCATCCCCGCGCTGGCGACCTGGACCGATCTTTTGGAAACGCCCTTGCCGGCGCTCTTCGATGGCCTGAAGCTGGCGGCGCGCGAGATCGGCGGCGTCCAGATCCAGAACGCCGGCACGCTCTGCGGCAACCTTTGCAACGCCTCGCCGGCGGCCGACGGCACGCCCAACCTGCTGGCGCTGGATGCGCTCGTCGAACTCTCGTCGGTGCGCGGGACGCGGCGCCTGCCGGTCGCCGCGTTCGTCGCCGGCAGCCGCGCCATCACGCGCCGGCCGGAGGAAATGGTTACGGCGCTCATCGTACCCAAGCCGCAGGGCGATGCGCGCTCGACGTTCCTGAAGCTCGGCGCGCGCAGGTATCTGGTCATCTCCATCGTCATGATCGCGGCCGTGGTGGAGATCGCCGATGGCACGGTCGCGCACGCGCGCATTGCGGTCGGCTCCTGCTCGGCCGTGGCGCAGCGGTTGCCGGCGCTGGAGGCCGCGCTGGCGGGGCGCAGGCTCGATGCCGGCCTCGCCGATCTCGTGCGGCCCGATCATCTGGCGCCGCTGTCGCCGATCGACGACGTGCGCGGCACGGCCGCCTATCGCCGCGATGTCGCGCTGACGCTCGTCCAGCGGGCGATCCGGGGGCTGGCTGCATGAGATCGCCTGCGGAACGGGTTGCGTTCACGCTCAACGAGCGGCCGGTGGAGATCCATGTCGATCCGGTCCGCCGCCTGGTCGACGTGCTGCGCGAGGACCTCGGCCTGACCGGAACCAAGGTCGGCTGCAATGCCGGCGATTGCGGCGCCTGCACCGTACGGCTCGATGGCCGGCAGGTCTGCGCCTGCATGGTGGCGGCGGCACAGGTGGGGGGGCGCTCGGTGGTCACCGTCGAAGGGCTGGCGAACAGCGCGCTGCAGCACGCGTTCCTCGTCCACGGGGCGGCCCAATGCGGCATCTGCACGCCGGGCATGCTGATGGCGGCCGACGATCTGCTGGCACGCAATCCCGCGCCGACGGAAGCGCAGGTCATGGATGCGCTCGGCGGCGTGCTCTGCCGCTGTACCGGCTATCGCAAGATCGTCGAGGCCGTGCTGTCGGTGCGCGATCCGGCCGCCTCGGCCGAGCCCGCAGCGGGCGCAGCCGTGGGCGCGCGCCTGGCCCGCGTCGACGGCGTTGCGAAGATCGCGGGCACGGAGCGCTATGGCGCGGATGATTGGCCGGAGGGCTGCCTGGTCCTGCGCGCCGTGCGCTCGCCGCATCCCCATGCGCGCTTCGCCATCGGCGATCTCGCGGCCCTGCATGCGAAGCATCCCGGACTCCTGCGGGTTCTGACGGCCAAGGATATTCCCGGTCAGAATCGCTACGGCATCTATCCCGCGGGCAAGGATCAGCCCCCGCTCGCCGAGGGCTATGTGCGCTATCGTGGCGAGGCGGTGGCGGCACTGGTCGGCGAGGATGCCACGATCGCCGCCATCCGCGACTCCGACATTCCCATTCGGTGGGAGCCGCTGCCCGCTGTCTCGTTCGACCACGCGGCGGCGGAGGGTGCGCCGCGGCTGCATGAGGCTTCGCCGGGCAATGTCCTGGTCAAGGGCCGCGTGGCGCGCGGCGATGTCGAGCCGGTGCTGGCGCGGTCGGCGGTCAGCGCGCAGTTCACCGCCGAGACCTCGTTCGTCGAGCACGCCTATATCGAGCCGGAGGCCGGCTATGCGCGGCGCGTCGGCGACCGCATCGAGATCTTCGCCACGACGCAGACGCCCTACATGGACCGCGACGAGATCGCGCTCATTCTCGGCCTGAAGCCGGAGCAGGTGCGCGTCATCCCCAGCGCCTGCGGCGGCGGCTTCGGCGGCAAGCTCGATCTCTCCCTGCAGCCGCTGATCGCGACGGCGGCCTGGCTGCTGAACCAGCCGGTGCGCTGCGTCTACACGCGGCCGGAGTCGATGGCCTCAACCACCAAACGCCATCCCGCCCGCATGACCGCAACCTTCGGTGCCGATGCCGAGGGCCGGCTCACAGGCGTGCGCTTCCACGGCGATTTCAACACCGGCGCCTATGCCTCCTGGGGCCCGACGGTGGCCAACCGTGTGCCCGTGCATGCGATGGGGCCGTACCAAGTGCAGGCCGCGCTCTGCACCACGCGCGCGATCTACACCAACGATCCGCCGGCCGGCGCCTTCCGCGGCTTCGGCGTGCCGCAGGCGGCGATCGTGCACGAGGCGCTGATGGACATGCTGGCCGAGAAGCTCGGCATCGATGCGCTCGAGTTCCGCCACCGCAACGCGCTCAAGGCCGGCTCGACCACGGCGACCGGTCAGACGCTGGCGGCGAGCGCCGGCCTGCCGGCCTGCCTGGAGGCGCTGCGCCCCCAGTGGCGCGCGCTGCGGGCCGAGGCCGAGGCCTTCAATCGCGGCTCGCCGATCCTGAAGCGGGGCGCCGGCATCGGCGCCATGTGGTACGGCATCGGTAACACCTCGCTGCCGAACCCGTCGGCGATGGAGATGGGGATCATGCGCGACGGCACGGTGCTGCTGTTCAGCGGCGCCGTCGATATCGGCCAGGGCTCGAATACGGTGATGGCCCAGATCGCTGCCGATGCCCTGGGCGTGCCCGTCGGCATGCTCAAGCTCGTGACCGGCGACACCGAGCGCACGCTCGATGCCGGCAAGACCTCGGCCTCGCGCCAGACCTTCGTGTCCGGCAACGCGGCCAAGGCCGCGGGCGAGGAGCTGCGCCGGCAGATCCTGCGCATGGGTAACGTCGGCGACGCCGCTGCGCTGACGATCGCCGGCGGCCGCGTCCTGCTGCGCGACGGCGGGGCCGAACGCGTGCTCGATCTCGCCGCCATGCCGGAGGCGAGGAAGGGCTGCGTGCTCTTCGGCACCGGCCGCTACGATCCGAAGACCACGCCGCTCGATGGCGACGGCCAGGGCATTCCCTACGAGACCTACGCCTTCGCCGCCCAGCTCGCGGCCGTCGAGGTCGATACCGAGTTGGGCACCGTGAAAGTGCGCAAGATCGTCGCCGCCCATGACGTCGGGCGCGCGATCAATCCCACCCTGGTCGAAGGCCAGATCCACGGCGGCATCGCCCAGGGGCTCGGCCTCGCGCTCATGGAAGAATACACGCCGGGGCGCACGGAGAACCTGCACGACTACCTGATCCCGACCTTCGGCGATGTGCCGGAGATCGACTGCATCCTGATCGAGGACCGCGAGCCCGCCGGCCCCTAT
>DATIXH010000130.1:0-8138 GCA_035518775.1 Candidatus Acidiferrum sp. | reverse complement strand
CATGTTCGAGAGCGGGTTGTGGGTGATCGAGCAGCCGTTGTCCCCGAGCAGATCGATCTCGCGCCGGGTCAACCAAATCGCATGGTTGATGGTGAGTCGCGGCGTCAGCATGCCCAGGTCGTGCATATGCTCGACCATGGTTTTGTTGTAGAGCTGCTGCGCGGTGACGGCCTGCGTGCGCGTCTCCAGCACATGAACGTGGACCGGCAGGTTGTGCGTGGCAGAAAGCGCGGTGACCTCCTGCAGCAGGCCGTCGGTGCAGCGTTGGGTGCCGCAAGGGCCGAGCACGATGCCGATGCGGCCGGCATGGCCATGCCAACTCCGGTGGTGCTGCCGGAACAGGTCGAGGAAGTCGGCGGCGGCCGGCGGCGGCGTGGCGGCGAGCTCGGCCTGCAGAGCCGGCGGGATCATCTCGCGCGCGAACGGCAGGCTCTCGACCAGCGGCCGGTTCCACATGGTCACCGTGACGAAGGCGCGCAGGCCGGCGTCAGCGTAAGCCTTCACGGCGCCGTCGAGGCCCTCGGGCGTGCAGGAGAAGTGCAGGAAGTCGTCTTGCACCGTCGTGGCGCCGCTGCGGATCGATTCGATCGCCGTCAGCATGGTGCGCAGATAGTGCTGGCGCTCCGTGAAGCGCGGCATGCCCCAGGGCGGATAGCTCTGCAGCAGCCACAGCTCCAGCGGCAGATTGTCATAGGCGCCCTGCTCGAAGCCCTCGTTCGAATGGGTATGGGCGTTGACGAGTCCGGGCATGACGATGGAGCGGCGGCCGTCGATGATGTCGGCGCCGGCTCCGACCTGCGCGCCGGCGCCGACGCCGATCGCTGCGATCCGATCGCCCTCGACGACGATGTCGGCATCGTCGTAGCGCGTGTCGGCCGCATCGCCCGTTACGACACAGGCATTCCTGATGACGATCGCCACGGCGGCGTCAGACTTCGACCTGAGCGCCGAGCTCGACGACGCGGTTGCTGGGGATGCGGAAGAAGTCGGTCGCGCTGACGGCATTGCGCTGCAGCCAGATGAAGAGACGCTCGCGCAGGCCGGACATGTGCGGTCGCTTGCTGGCCACCAGCTTCTCGCGGCCGAGGAAGAAGGAGATGTCCATCATGTTGAAGGCGAAGCCCATGCGCTCGGTCGCCGCCGCCAGCACGCGCGGCACGTTGGGCGATTCGGCGAAGCCGTAGCGCGCGATCATGCGATAGAAGCCCTTGCCGAGATCGTCGATGGTGGTGCGGTCACGCTCGGCCACGACCGGTATCGATTCCGTCGTCACGCTCAGCAGGATCACCCGCTGATGCAGGACCTTGTTGTGCTTCAGGTTGTGCAGGAGACAGTACGGAACGTTGTTGGAATCCGCCGTCAGGAAGACGGCCGTGCCAGGCACGCGCACCGGACGCTTGTCGCTGACGCGCGCGAGAAAGTCCTCGAGCGGAACGGCGTTGTCGCGCAGCTGCGTAACCAGGATCTTGCGGCCGCGCTGCCAGGTGGACAGCACCCAGAACGTGGCAGCGCCGATCGCCAGCGGAAACCAGCCGCCCTCGACGATCTTCAGCAGGTTGGAGCTGACGAACAGCAGGTCGATGACGAGCAGACCGCCGAAGACCAGTGCCGCCTTCGGCAGGCTCCAGCCCCAATGCGATCGCACCACCACGAAGGCCATGATCGTGTCGATCATCATCGTGCCGGTGACGGCGATACCGTAGGCGCTCGCCAGGTTGTCGGACGACTTGAAGCCGAAGATGAGGATGAGGATGCCGACCAGCAGCAGCCAATTCACCTGCGGGATGTAGATCTGGCCCATCTCGGATTCCGAGGTGTGGCGGATCTCCATGCGCGGGCAGAGGCCGAGCTGCACCGCCTGGCGCGTCAGCGAATAGGCTCCGGAGATCACGGCCTGCGATGCGATGATCGTCGCCATCGTCGAGAGCACGACCAGCGGATAGAGCCCCCAGTGCGGAACCAGGCGGAAGAACGGGTTGTCGATCGCGGCAGGGTCGGCGATCAGCAGCGCGCCCTGGCCGAAATAGTTCAGCATGAGCGCGGGGAAGACGAGATACAGCCAGGAGAGCCGGATCGGCCGACGGCCGAAATGGCCCATGTCGGCATAGAGCGCCTCCGCGCCCGTCACGGCCAACACGACGGCGCCCAGGATGACGAAGGTCGCGACCGGCTTCTCGATGAACAGGGCGATGGCGTAGTGCGGGCTGAGGGCGCGCAGGACGCTCGGCTCGCGCACGATGTGCGCGACGCCCAGAAGCGCCAGAACCACGAACCAGGCGCAGACGATCGGGCCGAAGAGGGCGCCGACGGATCCGGTGCCGCGGTGCTGGACCGCGAACAGGGCCACCACGATGGCGGCCGTGATCGGCACGATGTAGGGCTCGAACAAGGGCGTGGCGATCTTCAGCCCTTCCACGGCGCTCAACACGGAGATCGCCGGCGTGATGATGCCGTCGCCGTAGAACAGCGCCGCGCCGGCCACGCCGAACAGGAGCAGCAGCGCCTGCCGTCGCTTCGATCCTGGCCGCTGCAGCGCGAGCGCCATCAGGGCGAGGATGCCGCCCTGCCCCTGGTTGTCCGCACGCATGATGATCGTGGCGTATTTGAGCGTGACGATCGTGGTGACGGACCAGAAGATCAGCGACAGGATGCCGACGATATGGTCCGGCGTCAGCGGCAACGGACCGTCCGCCCGGAAGCACAGGCGCAAGGTGTAGAGCGGGCTGGTGCCGATGTCGCCATAGACGACGCCGATGGCGCCGATGGCCAACGGCAGCAGCTGCTTGAACCCGGCGTGCGGCTTGGCGAGACCGTTGGCGGCAATCGAACTGCTGTGACCGTTCTGCATGTCGCGGAGGCGAGAGTCGTTGTCAGCCCTGACAGTGATCGCTCACCGAATGACCAACCGAGAGAAGCGATGTCGTTGCGTGCCTGTTTGGACCGAACATCCGCGGCGGCCTCCGACCGGAGCGCCCAACCGCCGCCGCCGGATGACCTGCGCCCCGACCAACCGCTCCCGGCCTTCGGGGTTCCATCCGGCGGGGACAACGTAGTGACATGTTATGAACGCCACCTCAACGGCTTTTCGGTCCGTCACTACTGCATTGAAAAGACGCACAAATACCTCAGCTATGGAGAGGCCGGCGCGGGGTGCCTCGGGTTGAGTATCCCTCCCTGGCATGACAGCATCGCCGCGCCATGCCAGAATTGCCGGACGTTACCGTCTATATCGAGGCGCTCGAACGCCGGATCCGGGGCCGGCCGCTGCTCGGTGTGCGGCTCGGCAGTCCGTTCGTGCTCCGCTCCGTCGAGCCGCCGCTGGCCGCCTTCGCCGGTCGGACCGTGCGCAGGCTGTCGCGCCTGGGAAAGCGGATCGTCATGGCGTTCGACGAGGAGCTGTTCCTCGTCATTCATCTCATGATCGCCGGCCGGCTGTACTGGCGCGCGCCGGCCGCACCGCTGGCCCGCAAGATCGGCCTCGCCGCCTTCGATTTCGCCGACGGCACCTTGGTGCTGACCGAAGTGGCCTCGAAGAAGCGGGCCTCCATCTACGCCGTGCGCGGGGCGGCGGCCCTGGCCGAGCATGATCCTGGCGGCATCGACGTCTTCACGACGAGCCTCGAGGCGTTCCGCGACGCACTCACCCGCGAGAACCACACGCTCAAGCGCACGCTGACCGACCCGCGCTTGTTCAGCGGCATCGGCAACGCCTATTCCGACGAGATCCTGCATCGGGCCAAGCTGTCGCCGATCAAGATGACCCAGAGCCTGGACGATCGTGAGATCGAGCGCCTGCTCGCCGCCACGCGCGCCATCCTGACCGAATGGATCGAGCGCCTGCGGGAGCAGACCGGCGACGGCTTTCCGGAGAAGGTCACGGCCTTCCGCCCGGAGATGGCCGTTCACGGGCGCTTCGGCAAGCCCTGCCCGGTCTGCGGGGCGCCAGTGCAGCGCATCGTGCATGCCGACAACGAGACGAACTACTGCGCGCGCTGCCAGACCGATGGCCGTCTGCTCGCCGATCGCGCGCTGTCGCGCTTGCTGAAGGCAGATTGGCCGCGCACCCTCGAGGAGATGGAGGAGCGGCGCGCCCATCGCTGACCACGCGATAAAACCGCCGGGGGAGCCAGACATGCGCAAGACGGTTCGCTTCGAGGAGCTGAACACGGCCGATCTGCTGGCCGCAGGGTTCGACAAGGCGATCCTGCCGATCGGCTCCTGCGAGAGCCACGGCGACCACCTGCCCTTCGGCATCGACGCCATGATCGCGCACGACATCGCGCTCGCCGTGGCTAACCGCGTCGAACGGGCGATGGTGTTGCCGCCGATCTGGTACGGCATGAGCCTCCACTATCGCCACAAGCCGATGGAGGTATCGGTCTCCAACGACACGAATGTCGCGGTCTACCGCGACGTGCTCGAGTCCGTCATCCATTGGGGCTTCCGGAAGATCCTGGTGATCAACGGCCACGACGGCAATATTGCGGGTATCGAGGTCGCGGCGCAGGACATCAAGATCCGGCATTCCCACGTCGGCCTCGCCGTGCTCGGCGCGTGGTGGACGGCCGGGCTGGCGATGATCCCAAGGGAGACGTGGCAGCACTATCAGGGCTACGGCCATGGTGGTGAGGCCGAAACGTCGGTCGCCATGGCGGTGGTGCCGCAGCTGGTGGACCCGAGCCGTGCCCGGGGCATGGTCGACGAGAAGGACGTGCATGTGAAGGAGTTCTGGAACTACCAGGAGCTGACTGACTACGGTGCGACCGGCCTTGCCACGGCCGCGACCCGCGAGAAGGGTGAGCGCTTCAAGGCCGCGCTCGTCGAGCATCTCGTGGCATTCATCGAGCGCAAGGACGCACAGGGATGGGTCATCCCGAAACGCGAGGCATGAGGAAGGAAACGATGCGGGATAGTGACAAAGCGGCGACGCCGCGGGATGCGACCACAAGCGGCGACGGTATTGCCTTCGCGCCGATGCATGTGCTGGCGGAACAGCTGCGAACCGGCGGCACCAGCGCGAGCGCGCTGCTCGATCTCTATCTGCAGCGCATCCGGAAATACGACGAGAAGCTGCATGCGTTCGTTGCCGTCTACGAGAGCGACGCGCGCCTTGCCGCCGAGGCGGCCGATCGCCTGCTGCGCGCCGGCCAGCAGCCGGGGCCGCTGCACGGCATTCCGATCGCGCTCAAGGACCTGCTGGAGATGGAGGGGCGCGTCACGACCGGCGGCTCGCTCCATTGGCGTGAGCGGGTATCAGCGTTGACCGCGACGGCGGTGCGGCGATTGACAGCGGCCGGCATGATCCCGCTCGGCAAGACCCATATGGTGGAATTCGCCTTCGGTAGCTGGGGCACGAACACGACCATGGGCGCCCCCTGGAATCCGTGGGACCTGCGCACGCAGCGTTCGCCCGGTGGCTCCAGCAGCGGCTCCGGCGTGGCGGTCGCTGCCGGGCTGGCGCCCGCCGCCATCGGCAGCGACACCGGCGGATCCGTCCGCATCCCCGCGGGCCTCTGCGGCATCGTGGGCTTGAAGACGACGATCGGCCGCGTCAGCAACCACGGCGTGCTCATGCTGAGCAACCTGCTGGACACGCTCGGGCCGATGACGCGCGACGTCGAGGACGCGGCGCTCCTGTTCATGGCCATCCACGGTCCCGACGCCGCCGACCCGCAGACGCTGGCGCACCAGCCGGCGGATGTGCTGGCCACGCTGAAGACCGGCGTGGCCGGACTGCGGCTGGCCGTGTTGCCGGATGAGGAGCTCGGCGAGGTCGATCCCGAGGTGGCCAAGGCCTTTGCCGGCGCCCTCGACACGCTGCGCGGCCTGGGCGTCCGCATCGACGGCTTGAAGCTGCCGGCCGCCTATGGGCCGCTGGCCGACCTGACCGGCAAGATCATCGCTGCCGAGGGCTACGAGCTGCATCGCGGCTGGATCGATCGCGACGACCTGCCCTTCGATCACGATGTCCGCGCCCGCATGCGCGGCGGCAAGTCCGTTTCGGCGGCCGACTACGTGCGCTTGATCGCCGATCGCCGCAAGCTCTGCCGCGAGGTCGATCGCCTGCTGAGCGATTTCGACGGCCTGCTGATGCCGACCATGCCGCTGCCGGCCGTTCCGCTGACCGGGATCGACCAGAGCAAGGCGCCGATGAGCCGGCTGACCCGACCCATCAACCTGCTCGATCTCTGCGCGCTGGCGGTGCCCTGCGGTTTCACCAAGGCTGGCCTGCCGATCTCGCTGCAGATCGTCGGGCGGGGCTATGACGAGGCGCGCGTCCTACGCATCGGCTGGGCCTTCGAGAACGCCACCGAGTGGCACAAGCGGCGCCCCGTGCTCAATTGAGGCGGTGACCCTCGCGCGTCAGTTCGTCGGCCGTCGCGACGATGCTCTCGCGCAGGATCGCGACCAGGTCGTCGATCTGCGCCTTGTCCATGACGAGCGGCGGCGACATGACGTTCAGATGGCCGATCGGCCGCACGATCAGGCCGCGCGCCTCGCAGTGGGTCGAGATGCGCTTGCCGACGCCGACCTCGTCCGGCAGCGGCTCCTTGGTCTCGCGGTCGGCCACGTTCTCGACGCACAGCATGAAATGGCTGCCGCGCACGTCGCCGACCAGCGGCAGCGCCTTCAGTTTCGCCAGCTCCTGCTCGAAATAGGGTCCGAGCGCGCGCACATGCTCGCAGATCTGCTCGCGCTCGATGATCTCGATGTTCTTCAGGCCGGCGGCGCAGGCGACCGGGTGGCCGGAATAGGTGAAGCCGTGGGTGAACCAGGCGTCGGGATCGGGCGCGCTGATCACCTCGTGGACGGCATCGGAATAGATCGCGGCGCCGAGCGGCACATAGCCCGATGAGATGCCCTTGGCCGTGACGATGATGTCAGGCTGGCTGTCGAACACGGCCTGGGAAGCGAAGAAGTGGCCGAGCCGCCCGAAGGCGGTGACGACTTCGTCCGCGATGTACAACACGTCGTAGCGCCGGCACAGCTCGGCCACGCGGCGGTGATAGCCCGTCGGCGGCACGATGACGCCGCCGGCGCCGAGCACCGGCTCGGCGATGAAGGCTGCGACGTTGTCCGGCCCGATCGATCGAATCGTCTGGTCGAGCTCGCTCACGAGATGATCGCAGAACTCTGCCACGGTCATGCCGTCGGGCCGGCGATAGGAATTGGGCGAGGAGACGTGATGGATGAAATCGGTCAGGTAGTGGAAGTTGGATGAGCGGTCGCCCTTTCGTCCGGTCAGGGACATGCCGAGATAAGTGCTGCCGTGATAGCCGTCGACGCGGGCGATGACGTGCTTCTTCGAGGGCTTGCCGCGGCGCGCGTGATAGTAGTGGGCGACCCGGACCGCCGTGTCATTCGCGTCCGAGCCGCCCGTCGTATAGCAGACATGGTTGAGGTCGCCCGGCGCCAGTTGCGCAAGCTTGGCCGCCAGCTCGGCCGCCGGCGGATTGGTGGTGTCGACGAAGGAGGAGAAGAAGGCGAGCCGGCGCGCCTGATCCGCGATCGCCTGCACCATCTCCTCGTTGCCGTAGCCGATGTTGACGCACCACAGGCCGCCGATGCCGTCGAGATAGCGCTTGCCCGCGGAGTCGTAGACGTAGGCGCCCCTGCCCTCGGCGATGACCAGGGATCCCTCGGCCTTGAACGTGTCGAAATGCGTCCAGGGATGCAGAAAATGCGCACGGTCATGGCGCCAGATCTGCTCGCTGTTGAAGTTGGACGGCGTTGACGTCGCGGGAATTGCCATGAGGTCCGACCTTGCTGGGAGCGTTCAATGACAGGCGCTATTGCGCCGCGTTCTGCATGAGGTAGGCGGCGATATCGGCGGTCTTCACCTTCTCGATCTTCTCTTCGTCGCCGGCGAGCGCCCGCTTGACGAGCAGGTGATTGGCCACATTGCCGATCTTGACCTTGAAGATGCCGACGGCGCCGCGGATTTTCGGATAGTAGTTGGGATCGACGGCTTTCTCTTTCTTGGCCAGGCGATCGAGCGCGTCAGCTTCCTGCAACTCTCCCGCGTCCTGCTGCTTCAGGAGGCGCCAGTCGCTCTCGCCGGCGAAGCTCTCGTCATTGAGCGCCTCAATGGCCTCGTCGGCCGAGCCCTCGGCGACGCCCACCTTATAGACGTGCTT
>DATIXH010000129.1:0-5547 GCA_035518775.1 Candidatus Acidiferrum sp. | reverse complement strand
GGATTGGCGTTGCTGACGCTCGTCATTCTCATCGCCGCCCTCGGCCCGGCCCTCGCCCGCATCCCCCTGGATACGGTGCGGCTGGTCGTCGGCACGTTGCTGCTGCTGTTCGGTCTGCGCTGGCTCCGCAAGGCGATCCTGCGCGCCGCCGGCATCATTCCGCTGCATGACGAGACGGCGGCCTATTCCGCGGAGGCCGACCTCCTCAGCCACAGCCCCCGCCGCGTCCTGGCCGGATGGGATACCGTGGCCGTGGGCGCCTCGTTCAAGATCGTCATGCTCGAAGGTATCGAGGTCGTCTTCATCGTTATCGCCATCGGCGCGGTGAGCGGCCTGCTCATACCCGCCAGCCTCGGCGCGATGGCGGCACTGCTGGTAGTGATCGCGCTCGGCATCGCCCTGCACCGCCCGTTGGCACGCATCCCCGAGAACACACTCAAGTTCCTCGTCGGCGTGCTGCTGTCGGCCTTCGGGGCCTTCTGGGTCGGCGAAGGCGCCGGCTTGGCCTGGCCCGCCGCCGACTGGTCTATCCTCGGCCTCATCGCCGCCTTCCTGGTCGTGGCGCTGTCGATGGTCTCGATCTGCCGCCGCGGCGTTGCGGTGGAGCGGGCGACATGAAGTGGCTGGCGGACGCGGGACGCGAGCTGGTCGGGCTGTTCGTCGATGACGGCAGCCTCGCCCTTGCCGTGCTCGCCTGGGTCGCCATCGCCGTGTTGGCATTTCCTGTGCTGCCGGTCGACCGCGGCTGGCTGGCGGTGGTCCTCTTCGCCGGCCTCGCGCTGATCCTCGTGGAGAACCTGTTGCGCACGGCCCGCCGGCGGCGGCGCTGATCGTTCAGCCCGCCTCGCCTGGCCGCTGCTTCCTCAGCTTCTCCCAGTAGTCGAGCCGCTTGCGGATCTCGCGCTCGAAGCCGCGGTCGACCGGGTCATAGAAGCGTCGCCGCGGCATGCCGTCCGGGAAGTAGTTCTGACCCGAAAAGCCTTCGCTCGTGTCGTGGTCGTATTCGTAGCCCTTGCCGTAACCGAGGTCCTTCATGAGCCGCGTCGGCGCGTTGAGGATGTGCATCGGCGGCATCAGCGAGCCCGTCTCGCGCGCGGCCGCGTTGGCGGCGCTGAGCGCGGTGTAGGCGGCGTTCGACTTCGGCGCCGTGCCGAGATAGATGACGCACTGGGCGATGGCCAACTCGCCCTCCGGCGAGCCGAGCCGCTCATAGGTGTCCCAGGCCGCCAGCGCCTGCACCAGGGCCTGCGGGTCGGCCAACCCGATGTCTTCGACGGCAAACCGCACGAGGCGCCGCGCGATGTAGAGCGGGTCCTCGCCGCCCGCCAGCATGCGCGCCAGCCAGTAGAGCCCCGCATCGGTGTCGGAGCCGCGCAGCGACTTGTGCAGCGCGCTGATCAGGTTGTAGTGCCCCTCCTGCGCCTTGTCGTAGAGCGGCGCGCGCTTCTGCACGGCGGCGGCCAGCGCCTTGACGTCGAGTTGACGCGGCTGCCCCTGCGGCGCCGGCAAGGCGAACAGCTCTTCGGTCATGTTCAGAAGATAGCGGCCGTCGCCGTCGGCCATGGCGCGCAGGGCCTGGCGCGCCTCGGCGTCAAGAGGAACCGGACGTCCCTCCGCCTGCTCGGCCCGGCGCAGCAGTCGCTCGAGCGCGCTGTCGTCGAGGCGGTTGAGGACGAAGACCTGCACGCGCGACAGCAGCGCCGCGTTGAGCTCGAAGGACGGGTTCTCCGTCGTCGCGCCGACCAGGATCACGGTGCCGTCTTCGACATAGGGCAGGAATCCGTCCTGCTGGGCGCGGTTGAAGCGATGGATCTCGTCGATGAACAGCAGCGTCCCTTCGCCAGCGGCACGGCGCGATCGCGCCGCCTCGAAGACGCGGCGGAGGTCGGCGACGCCGGAGAACACCGCGGAAAGCGGTTCGAAATGCAGCTTCGTATGTTCGGCGAGCAGGCGGGCGAGCGTGGTCTTGCCGCAGCCGGGCGGCCCCCACAGCACCATGGACGACAGGCGTCCGCTCGCCACCATGCGGCCGATCGGCCCGTCGGCGGCCAGCAGATGATCCTGTCCGACGATCTCCGCCAGCGTCTTCGGCCGCAGGCGGTCCGCCAGCGGCCGCGGCGCCAGCGAATCGAAGAGTCCGGTCGAAGCCGGTATTTCCCGCCGTGCCATGCTATCGCCAGCCCGCGATGATCACTGGTGGCTGTTCCCCAAACACAAAGGGCAGCCACTCGGCTGCCCCTCATTGTATCGACGGTCGCGGCGACGCGTCACGCGGCGGCTTCCTCCGCCGCCTCGGTTGCCTCGACCGGTCCCGAATCGAGCCCCTTCGCCGCCGGGTCGCGGTCGACCAGTTCGATCACCGCCATCGCGGCCATGTCGCCATAGCGGAACCCGGCCTTGAGCACCCGGGTGTAGCCGCCGTTGCGGGTCTTGTAGCGCTCGGCCAGCGTGCCGAAGAGCTTTTGCGTGACCGCGTCGTTGCGCAGCACGGCATAGACCTGCCGGCGGGCATGCAGGTTGCCGCGCTTGCCCAACGTGATCAGGCGCTCCACGACCGGACGCAGGTCTTTCGCCTTGGGCAGCGTCGTCTTGATCTGCTCATGCTTGATCAAAGCCGCTGCCAGATTGGCGAACAGCGCGCGGCGGTGTCCGCTCGGCCGGTTGAGCTTCCGGCCCCTCAGTCCGTGGCGCATCCTGCATCCCTCCTCTCATGCCGGGCTTCGCGCGCGAAGCCGATTGCGCAACTCGCCGCCGCGGTGTCGCACCGTGGACAGCAAGGCGGGCCGGACGGCCCGAATCATCCCTTGTCTTGTCAGTACGGCTCGTCGAGCCGCTTGGCCAGTTCCTCGATGTTCTCGGGCGGCCAGCCGGGAATCTCCATGCCGAGATGCAGGCCCATCTGCGCCAGCACCTCCTTGATCTCGTTCAGCGACTTGCGGCCGAAGTTCGGCGTGCGCAGCATTTCCGCCTCGGTCTTCTGCACGAGATCGCCGATATAGACGATGTTGTCGTTCTTCAGGCAGTTGGCCGACCGCACCGACAGCTCGAGCTCGTCCACCTTGCGCAGCAGGTTCTTGTTGAACGGCGGCTCGGCGGCCTTCGACTCTTCCTGGGCGAGCGACGGCTCCTCGAAATTGATGAAGAGCTGCAGCTGGTCCTGGAGGATGCGAGCGGCGAGCGCCACGGCGTCTTCCGGCGTGACCGCGCCGTTGGTTTCGACCTGCATGGTCAGGCGGTCATAGTCGGTCTTCTGGCCGACGCGGCTGTTGTCGACCTTGTAGGAGACCTTGCGCACCGGGCTGAACAGCGCATCGACCGGGATCAGGCCGATCGGCGCGTCCTCGGCGCGGCTGGTGGTGGCGGCGACATAGCCCTTGCCGGTCTCGACCGTGAACTCCATCGAGAGCGTCGCGCCCTGGTCGAGGGTGCAGAGCACGAGATCCTTGTTCATGATCTCGATGTCGTGGCCGGTCTCGATCAGCTCGGCGGTGACTTCGCCCGGGCCCTTGGCCTTGAGGCGCATGCGCTTCGGGCCTTCGCCGTGCATGCGCAGCGCCAGCTGCTTGATGTTCAGGATGATGTCGGTGATGTCCTCGAGCACGCCCGGGACGGAGGAGAATTCGTGCAGCACGCCGTCGATCTGCACGGAGCTGACCGCTGCACCCTGGAGGGAGGACAGCAGCACGCGACGCAGCGCATTGCCCAGCGTCAGACCGAAGCCGCGCTCCAGCGGCTCGGCGACGATGCTAGCCTGGCGCTTCGGATCACCGCCCGGCTCGACGTTGAGCTTGTTGGGCTTGATCATTTCGGTCCAATTTTTCTGAATCACGGTATCGACCTCTGAAGCTGCGGCGAGGCCGGAGCCTCGCCTTGGTGCTGTTGCAAAACTCAGCCGATCCCCTCGCCCGCCGGGGCGAAGGGCCGGATACTGCCGGTCAGATGCGCCGGCGCTTGGGCGGACGGCAGCCGTTATGCGGGATCGGCGTCACGTCCTTGATCGAGGTGATGGTGAAGCCCGCGGCCTGCAACGCGCGCAGCGCGGACTCGCGGCCGGAGCCAGGGCCCTTCACTTCCACTTCCAGGGTCTTCACCCCGTGCTCCATCGCCTTCTTGGCCGCCGCATCGGCCGCCATCTGGGCGGCATACGGCGTCGACTTGCGCGAGCCCTTGAAGCCCGTGCTGCCCGAAGAAGCCCAGGCGATAGAATTGCCCTGGGCGTCGGTGATGGTGATCATCGTGTTGTTGAAGCTGGCGTTCACATGAGCGACGCCGGAGGTGATGTTCTTGCGCTCGCGGCGGCGCGGACGGGCGGTAGCTGCCTTGACCATGATTGGATTTCCTTAAACCGTCTTTTTCTTGCCGGCGATTGCCTTGGCAGGGCCCTTGCGGGTGCGGGCATTGGTGTGGGTGCGCTGGCCGCGGACCGGCAGGCCCTTGCGGTGGCGCAGGCCCCGGTAGCAGCCGAGATCCATCAGGCGCTTGATGTTCATCGCCACTTCGCGGCGCAGATCGCCTTCGACGCGGAATTCGCGGTCGATCAGCTCGCGGATGCGCAGCACCTCGGCATCGGTCAGCTGGCTGACGCGGCGCTCCGGCGGGATCTGCAGTTTGTCGAGGATCTGCTGGGCCCGGGTGCGGCCGATTCCATGGATGTAGGTGAGGCCAATCAACACCCGTTTCTGCGTCGGGATGTTGACGCCGGCAATTCGCGCCACTGCGGTATCTCCTTGTGAATCCTAGATAATAACCCGGGCAAATCTGAACACGCGCCCATCCGGCCCGGCCCCGGCGCGTTGTCGAAGGCGCGGATTATATGAATAACTGCGTCCGCGTCAACGACTTAAGCATCGTTCTGCAACAGTTCAACCCCGCCCGTCCGAGCCCGCCAAAATCGCCCCGACCCCCGGGTCAGGGCTGGTCCAAGGCGCGGTCGATCTGGCGGGCAACCTCCTCCGTGGAGGCCATGCCATCCACCGTCTTCAGCAGCCCCTTGGCCCGGTAATAGGGCAGGATCGGCGCCGTTTGCTTGCGATAGGCCTCCAGCCGCACCGCCACCGCCTCGGCCCGGTCGTCGGGCCGGCGCTCGAACTCGCTGGCCCCGCAGCGATCGCAGGTCCCGGGCTTGGCCGTCGGCTTGAACTTGTCGTGGTAGCCGGCCTTGCATTTGGCGCAGGAAAACCGCCCGGCAATGCGTTCGATCAGGGCCGGCTCGTCGACCGCCAGCTCGATCACCCGGTCGATGCCGCCCTTGCCGCTCTCGGCCAGCATTTTGTCCAGGGCTTCGGCCTGCTGCACCGTGCGGGGGAAGCCGTCGAGCACGAACCCCTTGGCGCAGTCGGGCTCTTTGATGCGTTCGGCGATCATGGCGACGATCAGGTCGTCGCGCACGAGCTTGCCGGATTCCATTACCTGCTTGGCCTGCTTGCCCAGCGGCGTGCCGGCGGCGACCGCCGCGCGCAGCATGTCGCCGGTGGAAAGCTGCTTCAGCCCGCGCAACTCCTCCAGGCGCTTGGCCTGGGTGCCCTTGCCGGCGCCGGGCGGCCCGAG